>JAEHDK010000413.1 GCA_016880465.1 Micromonosporaceae bacterium | reverse complement strand
GAGGGCAACCTGCTGGCCGGCGGCGGCGTGGCACCCGCCGCGGCGGCGACCGGTCCGCCCACCCGGCTGCGGATCCGCAAGATCGACGTCGACGAGCCGCTGGACACGCTGCATCTCGACGCGACGGGCGTGCTCGCGGCGCCGACGGACTTCGCCCTGCCGGGCTGGTACGCGGACGGCACGCCGCCCGGTGACCCGGGCCCGGCGGTCATCGCCGGCCACGTCGACTCGGCGACCGACCGGGCGGTCTTCTACCGGCTGCACGAACTGCGGGCCGGTGATCTCATCGAGGTGTGGCGCGGTGGCCAGTGGCTCACCTTCGCCGTGACGGGTACGGCGTGGTACGCGAAGACCCGGTTCCCGACCGCACAGGTCTACGGCCCGACGCCGGATGCACAGCTGCGACTGATCACGTGCGGCGGTGAGTTCGACGCGTCCCGCCGAACGTACCTGGAGAACCTGGTGGTGTACGCCGCCTCGACCCTGGGCCGCTGACATGACCAGGCTCGTCGCTTCCCGGTACCGCCTGGGCGAACCGCTCGGTACCGGTGGGATGGGCCGGGTGTGGCTCGCCCGCGACGAGATGCTGCGTCGCGACGTGGCGATCAAGGAACTGGTGCTCCCCCACGGACTGTCCACCGAGGAGCGCGCGGAGCTGCGGCTGCGCACGCTCCGGGAGGCCCGCGCGGCGGCCCGGCTGAGCCACCCCAACGTGATCCAGATCTACGACGTCATCCAGTCCGAGGACGAACCGTGGATCGTGATGGAGTACGTCCGGTCGCGGTCGCTGTACGAGGTGGTCCGCCGCGACGGCCCGCTCTCGCCCAAGGCGGCCGCCGAGGTGGCGCTCGCGATCCTGGCCGCGCTGGTCGCCGCCCACCGCGCCGGAGTGCTGCACCGCGACGTGAAGCCGGGCAACGTACTGCTCGCCGACGACGGTCGCGTCGTTCTCACCGATTTCGGGCTGGCCGCGTTCGAGAGCGGCGAGGGCTCGGTCACCCGGCCGGGCCTGGTGCTCGGCTCGCCGCAGTACGTCGCGCCGGAACGCGCCCGCGACGGGGTGTCGACTCCGGAGGCGGACCTCTGGTCGCTGGGCGCGACGCTCTACGCGGCCGTCGAGGGGCATGCGCCATACGCCCGTACGACCGCGATGGCGACGCTCACCGCGCTCGCGACCGAGCAGCTCGAGCCGCCGCACCGGGCCGGGCCGCTGCGGCCGGTCCTCGACGGGCTGCTCCGCAAGAACCCGCGTACCCGGATGACGGCCCCCGAGGCCGAGAAGCTGCTGCGCCGGGTGGTGGCCGGCGACGGGCGAGCCCGCCGGCGGGTACCGCGGGCGCGCCGGCCGGAGTCCGCGTCCGGGGCGAAGACCGTTGAACTCGCCGGAGCCGCCGCCGTGGTCGAGGCCGCGTCCGGTGGTACGACGCTGGTCGGCTCGGGCCTGCGCCGTACGCGGCGGTGGTTGATCGTGGCCGCGGTGGCCGCCGTGGTGCTCGGCTTTCCGACCGTGGTGCTGCTCGCGAACATCCGGCTGGACGACCGGCGGGCCCCGGCGGCCGGGCCGGCGAGCGGTGCGTGGCAGCCGGCGAGTCAACCGGCGGGTGGTGGCGTGGGCGGTACGGGCGCCGGCCCGGGTGCACCGGACTGCCCGCCGGTGGCCAGCTCACCGGTGCCCAGGCCGACCTCCACCCGTACCCGCGCGTTCGCGCCGCTGGCCGGCTGGGTGTGGTACGACGACCCGGCCGGGTTCAGCATCCTGGTGCCCGGTACCTGGGCCTACGCGCGAGCGGGTTCGCTGGTGTGCTTCCTGGAGCCGGGCGGCGGCCGGGTCCTCGCGGTCGACCTGCTCGGCCAGGCGGTGACGAGTCCGAGCGCGTACTGGTCCGAACGGGAGCGGCTGGTTCGCGCGTCCGGCCGGCCGAACAACTACCAGCTGGTCGACCTCCGCCGGGTCGACTACCGGCTCGGCGGGGCCGAGTGGGAGTACGCGTTCGACGGCACCGACGGCAGCCGCATGCACGCGGTCGCGCGCGCATTCCTCGTCGCTCCCGGCCAGGCGTACGCCATCTACTGGGTGACCAGCGAGTTCGACTGGCCGCTGAACCTGGAGAACTACCGGTTCGTGGCACCCAGCTTCACCCCGTTGCCGAGATAGCGCCGCCCCCGGCTACGCCGATCGCGGCAGCATCCTTGTCTGGGCCATCCGGGTTTGCCACGATCGCGGGGTGACGTTGCAGCGCACCGCCGACCCGGACGCCCTCGGCTTCGATGCCGAGCGGCTCGCCCGCATCGATCGCCACTTCGCCCGGTACGTCGACGGCGGCCTGCTGGCCGGCTGGCAGATCGCGGTGACCAGGGCCGGTGAGGTCGTGCACGCCTCGACGTACGGGAAGCGGGTCGTCGAAGGCGACCGGCCGGTGCAGGACGACACCCTATGGCGCATCTACTCGATGACCAAGCCGGTGACCTCGGTCGCCGCGCTGGCGCTGTGGGAGGAGGGCCGGTTCGAGCTGACCGACGAGCTGGCCAGGTACCTACCCGAGTTCGCCGACATGCGGGTCTTCGACAAGGGCACGGCGCTCCAGCCGTACACGGTGCCCGCCATCGAGCCGATCCGGATCTGGCATCTGCTCACCCATACGGCCGGGCTCACGTACGGCTTTCTCTACACCTCGGCGGTCGACGCGATGTACCGGGCCGCCGGCTTCGAATGGAGCGCGCCGGAGGGCCTCGACCTGGCCGGGATCACCGCCCGGTTCGCGACCCTGCCGCTGCTGTTCCAGCCGGGTACGGCCTGGGGGTACTCGGTCGCCACCGACGTGCTCGGTCGGCTCATCGAGGTGGTCTCCGGGCGCCGGCTGGACGAGTTCATCGCCGAGCGCGTGCTGCGCCCGCTCGCGATGACCGACACCCGGTGGTGGGTGGGCGAGGCCGAGGCGTTCCGGCTGGCCGCTCTCTATACCCCGGACCCGACGACCGGCCGCGTCTGCCGGCTCGACCAGCTGGGCGAGGTCGCGCTGACCAAGCCGACCGCGCACTTCGGCGGCGGCGGGCTCATCTCGACCGCCGCCGACTACCACCGGTTCACCCAGATGCTCCTGCGCGGCGGCGAGCTGGACGGGGCCCGGATCCTGGGTAGCCGCACGGTGCGCCTGATGACCCGCAACCACCTGCCCGGCGGGCGCGATCTCGACGAGCTTTCGCCCGGCGGCTGCGCGGAGACCAGCCTGGCCGGCATCGGCTTCGGGCTGGGCGTCGCGGTGGTGGACGACACCGACCCGATCCGTACGCACACCAGCCGTGGCGAGTACTACTGGGGCGGTGCCGCGAGCACCGCGTTCTGGGTCGACCCGGCCGAGCAGCTGACCGCCCTGCTGTTCACCCAGTTGCTGCCGTCGAGTACCCACCCGCTGCGGCCGCAGCTGCGCCAGCTCGTGTACTCGGCCCTCGTCGACTAGCCCGCGGGACCAGGTCGCCGAGCTGGCCCGTCGGCAGGTAGAGCCGCGGGGTCGATGCCGAGGATGCGCACCGGCCGAGAATGCCCCGGCCACGGGGGTGCCGGCCCCGGCGGCGGGCCGGCCGGGCGACAGGGCCGCAGCAATGAGGTGCCCGAGACGACCGCACGGGGGAACGGCAGCCTCGGGCACCGTTAGCGTACCTCGATGCGGCGTTGCGCGCTGGCCTCGCTCGCGCCAACCTGGACGGGCACTCGAGCGCGATGCGGCGTGGCGAGGCGGGCGTGGTCGGGGTCGAGAAAGTCGATCAGGTTGATGAGTTCGTGCGGCATTGACCCGGCCTGCCGGCAGGGAGCACGCTTGGTCACCCCCTGCCGCCGCAGGGCGCGTCCACCCGCTCGCCGGAGAGGGGCCCCACATGTTCGCGATCCGTGCGGCGTGGCTGTTCGACGGGGTCGGGTCGAGGCTGGTCGAGCGCCCGGCCGTCCTGGTCGAAGAGGGCCGGATCGTCGCGGTCCACTCCGGCGCGCCCGTACCGGCCGACCTCGAGGTCGCCGACTTCGGCCAGGCGACGCTGCTCCCCGGGCTGATCGACGCGCACGTACACCTGGCGTTCGACGCCAGCCCTGACCCGGTCGGGCGGCTCGCGACCACCACCGACGACGAGCTGCTCGCCGGTATGCGGGCGGCCGCACACACCGCCGTGCAGGCCGGCATCACCACCGTCCGCGACCTGGGCGACCGGGGGTACCTGGCGGTACGGCTGCGCGACGAGTTGGCCGGCGACCCGTCGGCCGGTCCGGAGGTCCTCGCCGCCGGGCCGCCGATCACGACGGCGAACGGCCACTGCTGGTACCTCGGCGGCCAGGCCGACGGCATCGACGCGCTGCGGGCGGCGGTACGGGAGCGCGCCGAACGGGGCGTGGACGTCATCAAGGTCATGGCGAGCGGCGGCGAGCTGACACCCGGTACCCACTCGCACACCGCACAGTACACAGTGGACGAGCTACGCGCGGTCGTCGACGAGGCCCACCGGTACGGGCTGCCGGTCACGGCGCACGCCCACGCGGTGACCGGAATCGCGAACGCGGTGTCCGCCCGTACCGACATGATCGAGCACTGTTCGTTCTTCACCGAGGACGGCGTCCGGGCCGATCCGGCGCTCATTGCCGCCATGGCCGCGGCCGGCCTCACCGTGTCCGCCACGCTCGGCTCGCTGCCGGGCCTCCTGCCGCCGCCGCACATCGCCGCGCGGGTGATCGCCCGGTTGCCCGCGATCATCGCGGCCTTCGGTCAACTGCGCGCGGCCGGAGTCCCACTGGTGTGCAGCAGCGACGCGGGCATCGGTCCGGCCAAGCCGCACGACGTCCTCCCGCACGGCGCCGCGATGCTGGTCGAGGCCGGCGGGTTCGCGCCGGTCGAGGCGTTGCGGGCGGTGACGTCGACCGCGGCACACGCCTGCCGGGTCGGCGGCCACAAGGGACACCTGGCGCCCGGGTTCGACGCCGATCTGCTGGTGGTGGACGGCGACCCGCTGACCGACATCACCGCGCTGCGCTCGGTCGTCGCGGTGTTCCGGGCCGGCCGGCGGGTGCGCTAGGCGGCTCGGGACCGCCGGGTCACTCGCCCCGGACGTTTCCTGTCGTACCCACCGGGCAGGATGGGCGGCGAAGGATCATGCGAGGGAGTGACTGATGATCGGCAAGTTGCATACGGTCGTGCTGGACGCACCGGACATCGCCGGGCTGTCCGCGTTCTACACCGGTCTTGCGGGGTGGACGCAGCAGTACGCTGATGACGAGTGGGTCACCTTGACCACGGACGACGGTTGGCGGATCGGCATCCAGGCCGCCCCGGACCACGTGCCACCCCGGTGGCCGGAGGCGAGCCACTCACAGCAGGCGCACCTCGATCTGCGGGTGCCCGACCTCGACGCCGCCACCGCCCGGGCGGTCGAGCTCGGTGCCACCGTGCTCCGGAAGAACGAGACGTGGCATACGCTGGCCGACCCGGCCGGCCACCCGTTCGACCTGTGCCTGAACGCGGACAGTCCAGCCACCACACTGATGGGGGTCATGCTCGACTGCCCGGACGCCAAGGCGCTGAGCAACTTCTATGCCGAGCTGCTCGGCAAGCCGGTCACCTACGAGGGTGACGGCATGGCGATGATCGGCAACGAGGGCGAGCGACCGCTGCTGTTCCAACAGGTCGCCCAGTACGCACCGCCGCAGTGGCGGAACCCGGCGCGCCCGCAGCAGATCCATCTCGACGTCCTGGTCGACGATGTCGAGCCGGCGGAGAAGGGCGCGCTGGCGCTCGGCGCCACCCGGCTGCCGGGCGAGGGCGACAACTGGCGCGTCTACGCCGACCCGGCTGGCAAGCCGTTCTGTCTGGTGTGGAAGGTCGAGTAGCGGCTGAGCCCCGGCTGCGACGGCTCCGGTGGCGCCGGCCACCCGAGCCGTCTCTGCTGGGCCGCCGCCGCGGCCGAGTTAAGGTCAGGCATGACCTCGCCCACGCCGGCCCACGACCCCTCTATCGCTGCGCTGCGCTCCTCGCACAACCGGCTTCGCGCCGTGACGGAGTCGTTGAGCCCGGAGCAGCTGCGCCAGCGCGGCTACCCGTCCGAGTGGTCGATCGCCCAGGTGCTGTCGCATCTCGGCTCAGGCGCCGAGATCAGTACGTTGGTGCTGGAGGCCGGCCTGGCTGGCCAGGATCCGCCGCCCAGCGAGGCGTACCCGCCGATCTGGGACCGGTGGAACGGCAGGACGCCGGACGAGCAGGCCCGCGACGCCGTCGAGACCGATGGCCGCCTGGTCGAGAAGATCGAAGCGAACGCGGGCAGCACGGCTACGTTCGCCATCTGGAGCGGACCGGCCGACATCGCGGGTCTTGCCGCCGGCCGGCTCGGCGAGCACGCCGTGCACGCCTGGGACATTGCGGTCGCGGTCGATCCGGCCGCGACCATCCTGCCGGATGCGGTGGCGCTCATCGTCGACCGGCTCGGCCGGTTGGTGGGCTTCACGGCGAAGCCGGCGAGCTGGACCGGGCTCGTCCGGGTCACGACCACCGACCCGACCAGGGACTTCGCGCTCAGGCTTGGCCAGAAGTCCAGCCTTGAGCGGTGGCCCGGTGGCGAGCCGGCGGCGCGCCTCGAGCTTCCCGCGGAGGCGCTGATCAGGCTCGTGTACGGGCGCCTCGACGCCGACCACACGCCGCCGGTCGAAGCGAGGGGCATCGAGCTCGATGACCTTCGGGCGGTGTTCCAGGGCTTCTAGGACCTACCCGGCTCGCCGACTGTCAGTTCGGGTGGTGGCCGTCGTGTTCACCGGATGTCGCCTCGTGGGCGTGCTCCGTCGGGCCGCCACCCATCATGGAGAGCATCGCCAGCCCGCCGCTGCGTACGAACCGATAGCCGAGCACCGCGGTCAGGGCCAGGAAGCCGACGTTGAGCCAGGTGGTGAGGTTCCAGCTGATGCCCGGTTCGATCACGGTGGCGTTGCGGGTACCGGGGATGAGGCCCGTGACGTCGAAGATGAGCTCGACGGCGTACCCGGCCAGGACCATCGCGGCGTAGAAGACGCCGGTGACCACCAGCGCGGTGCGCCAGCCGTAGTACTTGCGGTAGATGTTGATGATCGGCAGGACGATCAGGTCGGCGAAGATGAACGCGACCACGCCGCCGAAGCTGATCCCGCCGTTCCACAACACCGCGGCCAGCGGCACGTTGCCGATGGAGCAGACGAAGCTGACCACCGCGACGAGCGGACCGACGAGCGGTCCCCAGACGGCCGACCAGGTCGGGTGGTCGGTGAGGAAGAAGCTCTGCCAGAACGACCCGGGTACCCAGGCGGCCAGCGCCCCGGCGATGAGGAGCCCGGCGGCGAGGTCGCGCCAGATGGCCGCCCACTCCATGACGTAGATGTGCGAGACGGCGGTGTACCCGCGAGGTGAGGTGAGTCGCCGCCACCAGGACCCGGGCCCGGTGGTGGACATGTCCATCGCGGCGTGGCCCTCCATCGACCCGGCCAGCCCCCGGTCTGCCTGGCTGCGGGCATCGCGCAGCAACCGCTGGCGCAGGACGAGGCGGAACAGTACCGCGACGGCGGCGATCATGATCGGGCCACCGATGAACTCGGCCGCGGTGAACTGCCAGCCCATCAGCAGGGCGAGCAGGATCCCGAGCTCGACGACGAGGTTGGTCGAGGCGATCTCGAAGGCCATCGCGGCGGTGAAGTGTGCTCCCTTACGGAACAGGGCACGGGCCAGGGCGACCGCGGCGTACGAGCAGGACGAGGATGCGGCACCTAGCCCGGCGGCGACGGTCAGGGCGCGGGGCCGGTCGTCGCCGAGCAGCCGTACGATCGCCTCCCGGCGTACGACCGCCTGAACGATCGCGGACAGCGCGAAGCCGAGGATGAGTGCCCACAGCACCTCCCAGGTCATCGACCCGGCGATCGCGAGCGCGTGCCACAGCCAGCCCACTCGTGCCTCCTCCGGCAGTTGCGGTGCTCCTCGTACCGTATGTCCTCACTGTCCGGCGACCGGGGTACAGCAGGTGTCACCGCGCCAGGCTTCCCGGCCCTCCTTGACCGCGACCGCGGCGATGACCAGAGCGGCGACCGGGTCGGCCCAAGCCCAGCCGGCCAGGCTGTTGAGTACCAGCCCGATCAGCAACACCCCGGACAGGTACGTACACAGCAGGGTCTGTTTGGAGTCCGCGACCGCCGACCGCGAACCCAGTTCCCGGCCGGTACGCCGTTGGGCGTACGACAGCACCGGCATGACGACCAGCGACACCGAGGCGAGCACGATGCCCACAGTGGACGGTCGAGCTTCGGCGGCGCCGAGCAGGGCGCGTACCGCTTCGACGGTGACGTAGCCGGCGAGGGCGAAGAACGACACCGCGATGACGCGGAGCGCGATCCTCTCCCGGGCCTGCGGGTCGCGGCCGGCGAACTGCCAGGCGACCGCGGCTGCCGACGAGACCTCGATCACCGAGTCCAGGCCGAAGCTGATGAGTGCGGTCGACGAGGCCGCGGCTCCGGCCGCTATGGCCACCGCGGCTTCGATCACGTTGTACAGGATCGTGCCCGCGACGAGCAGCCGTACCCGGCGGGACAGCACCGCCGGCCGGTGCGGCGGGGCGAGCGATGCGGCCGTGACGTGGTCGCTCACGGCGTACCTCCCCGGGTTACCTGTGCGCGGCGTGTTCATGGGCCGCGTGGCTGGCCGGTTCGAACTGGAAGGTGGAGTGCTCGACGTCGAAGTGCCCGGCCAGGCACTGCTGCAACTGGTCGAGCAGGGTGGGTAGGTGCCCGTCGTGGAAGCAGGAGTCGTCCACCACGACGTGGGCGGTGAGTACCGGCAGGTTGGTGGCCACCGACGAGGCGTGTACGTCGTGTATCTCCCGCACGTGCGGCACCTCCAGGATGTGCGCGCGGACGTCGGCCAGGTCCACGCCTTTCGGCGTGGCCTCCATCAGCACGTCGATGGTCTCGCGCAGCAGTTTCCAGGTGCGCGGCAGGATCATCAGACCGATCAGGAGCGACGCCACCGCGTCGGCCCGCGCCCACCCGGTGAACGCGATCACGGTGCCGGCAACCAGTACCGCGGCGGCGCCGAGCGCGTCGTTGACGACCTCCAGCAGCGCGGCACGGGTGTTCAGGTTGCCCTCGTGAACCCGCGATAGCAGCAGGATCGACACCGCGTTACCGAGCAGCCCCACCACACCGAACACCACCATGACGCCGGAGGCGACGGTCGGCGGTTCGATCAGCCGGCGGACGCCTTCGACCAGGACGAAGCCGCCGACGGCGAGCAGTACCGCGGACTGCGCCGCGGCCGCCAGGACCTCGGCCCGCCGGTAACCCCAGGTCCGTTGCGGCGTGGCCGGTCGAGCCGCCAGCGCCGCAGCGACCAGGGCCAGGGCGAGGCCGGCCACGTCGGTGAGCATGTGCCCGGCGTCGGCGAGCAAGGCGAGGGAGCCGGAGAGAACCGCGCCGACCACCTCGACCACCAGGACCGTGCTGGAGATACCGAGGACGATCGCGAGCGGGCGGCGATGCCCGCGGCCGGCCAGCACCACGTGACCGTGGTCGTGACTACCCGTCACGCCGTTGCCGCCTGTTCGTCGCCGTAGACCGGGCACAGCCGGACGGCATTGCCGGTGGCCACGAGTAGGTGCTCGGCGGCGCCCAGCAGGTCCAGCAGTTCCGGGCGGGTCAGCCGGTACAGCGACTGCCGACCCACCGCCCGGCCCACCACCAGGCCGCAGTCCCGCAGGCACGCGACATGTGCCGACACGGTTGACTGGGCCAGCCGCAGCTTGCCGGTCAGGTCCACGATGCGCCGCTCGCCCCGGGCCAGCTCGTGCACGATCGCCAGCCGGGTCGGATCGGCGAGACTGCGGAACAGCGCCACGGCCGGGGACAGGTCGATTTCGCACGCCGGATCATGCTGCAGCGATGTCATCGTCACCAGACGATGATATTGCCGCACGCGGGCAAGCGCAGTCAGATCCCTCCGGTGGTACGGGTGGACCAGGCGGGGCTGCCGTGGCGGTGCCCGAGGGGCGAAACGGGTTCGGCAAACCTGATGCGGGACAGATCGATCGTTCCGCCACCGGCGAGATCACTCGGCAATGCAATCAAGATCCCCGGCACGTTGCCGCCAGCCCGGCGGTGGACCAACACACCTACCGGATAGGCGTAGCAGTAGGCGTTCGCGCTGAGCCGGCGACACGGCCGATGACACGGCCGCCGTGTCGCGCCAGGCGGCGGGACGATGTGCCTGGTCAGACTGGGTGGGCACGGCTGGGTTCGAACCAGCGACCCCTCGCTTGTAAGCAGGCGCGGCCTTAGCGCTGTGCTGACCAGGGAAAACGCAGGACAAGCGAGAGCGGAAGTGCCGCAGTTACGCGGTCACTGACGTGTCCTGTAGGCGGCCCCGGCCGGTGCTACCAACACCGGTGCTCCGGGGCCTTGAGCGGAAGCGAGTCCGCCCCATGAGCACCGTACCGATTCCCAGCCCCAACGAGCTGCGCCGGCTCTACGCCGGTAACCCGATCATCGACCACGCCGAGCAGGCGCTACGCGCGGCCGGCGCCGACACCTGCGCGTCCGCCGAGTTCGCGCTGCGCACCTGGCGGCACACGCCCGAGCTGACCGACCGGGAACGCGCCGCGGTGCTCGCCCGGTTCGGCGGCGAGCCGACCGGCTGTGTCGTCGTGTACGTCCGCGGCGGCGAGGAGCGGATCAGCCACGGCAGCGCCGACCGGCCGCTGTCCCCGGCAGTGGCCCACGGCCTGGCCGACCGGCTCAACGACACGATCACCCCCAGCGAGAACGCCCGGTATGTGGTCCGCCCGGCCGACGCAACCGAACCGCCGTGCGGCCAGCCGGCCACGGCCGCAGTCGAGGGGCGTACAGCCCGGCCGGCGGACACGCCCACGGGTCGCTGGACGTGGTGCACTACGCCTGCGCCGGCCACGCGGCCGGTGTGGTCGCGCAGGTGCAGGCGTCCGGCCTGACCGCCTACACCCGGCCGCCCGTGCCGGACGCCGACACGCCGCGGTGCGGCTACTCGTACGACTTCCGGCCGGGCGGTCCGCGGTGACCGCCCCGACCACGCACCCGCGCTGGTGTGCGCCGGACGCGTGCACCGTCGTCGACTTGCCAAGAACAGCCTGCACTACGGCCGGGTCCGGCTGGTGCCGGCGGACGCACCGACACCGCGCTGACCGTGCGGCTGTGGCAGGCGCCGCCGGTGCCCGGCTCGCCGGTCATCGTCGAGATCGTGGCCAGCTGGCGGGACAACCCCGAGGCGGAGCCGGT
>JAEHDK010000412.1 GCA_016880465.1 Micromonosporaceae bacterium | reverse complement strand
GCCGGGCCCGGGTCGGGGCGATCGAGGGCGCGGCGGTCCGCGACCCGGACGGGCGTACCTACGCCGGCGCGAGCGTCACACTGACCGCCCTGTCGCTCACCGCGCTGCAGGTCGCGGTCGCGGCCGCCGTGTCGGCCGGCGCCACGCGGCTGGCGGCGGCCGCCGTCGTCACCGAAGCGTCCACACTGGACGGTGCCGGGTACGCCGCGGTCCGCGAGCTGGGTGCCGAGGCGCCGATCTACCTGGCTGCCCCGGACGGCACCGTGCTGGGCACGGTCGCCTCGTGACCGGGCGCAGCGCGGAGTCGTCGTGACCGAGCCGGCAACGGGCTTCCGGGCGGGCTTCGCATGTTTCGTGGGCCGGCCCAACGCGGGCAAGTCGACGCTGACCAACGCCATCGTCGGGCAGAAGATCGCCATCACGTCGAGCAAGCCGCAGACGACCCGGCACGTCATCCGCGGTGTGCTGCACCGCCCGGACGCCCAGCTCGTCATCGTGGACACGCCCGGCCTGCACCGGCCCCGCACGCTGCTCGGCGAGCGGCTCAACGACCTGGTACGGGCGACCTGGAGCGAGGTCGACGTGATCGGCCTGTGCCTGCCGGCCGACGAGGACATCGGCCGCGGCGACCGGTTCATCGCGGCCGAGACGGCCGGACTGCGGGCAACCGTGATCGGGGTGGTCACCAAGATCGACCGGGTCGATCGGGACCGCCTCGCCCGGCAGCTCGTGACCGTGGCCGAGCTGGGCGACTTCGCCGCCGTCGTACCGGTCAGTGCGGTGACCGGCGAGCAGGTCCCGACGCTGATCGACGTGATGGCCGGCTACCTCCCCGAATCGCCGCAGCTGTACCCGGACGGCCTGCTGACCGACGAACCCGAGCAGGTGCTGGTCGCGGAGCTGATCCGCGAGGCGGCGCTGGAGGGCGTCCGGGACGAGCTGCCGCACTCGATCGCCGTCATGGTCGAGGAGATGACCACCGAGGGCAACCTGACGAAGATCTATGCCGATGTGTACGTGGAACGGTCGAGCCAGAAGGCCATCGTGATCGGCGCCCGGGGAAGCCGGCTGCGCGATGTCGGTACCCGGGCGCGGCTGGAGATCGAAGCACTGCTTGGTAACAGGGTGTATTTGGATCTGCACGTACGGGTCGCAAAGGACTGGCAGCGCGACCCCAAACAGTTGCGGAAACTGGGCTTCTAGGGCCTTGTGGGATCGGTCACCTTGCTGAAGTGGTTTGCTGCTCGCTGACCTCGGGTAGGCCAACTGAACCACCCGTTGTCTCACAGGGGTTTTCCAGGCTTGCCAACTACCGATAACGCTGTGCGTAACCGAAACCGGTACCTCGACCTGTTGCGCGCGCTGGCTATCGCGCGGGTCGTGGTGTACCACACCACCGGCTGGGCAGCTCTCACGATCGTGTTTCCGGCGATGGCGATGATGTTCGCGCTCGCCGGTTCGCTGATGGCCGCGTCCCTCGACCGGCACGGGGTACGAGCGGTCGGCCGGCGGTTACGCCGGCTTCTCCCTCCACTGTGGATAATGGCCGGGGTGTTCGTACCCGCGATGGTGTTCTGGGGTATGAAGGTCGACTGGCACATCGTGCTGTGGGCGCTCCCATTGCAGGACCCGCCGGCCAACGGCTGGGGCTCGATGGCCCTCAGCGTGATCTGGTACCTGCGCGACTATCTGTGGTTCGTGCTGCTCTCGCCGCTCGCGCTGCCGGTGTTCCGGCGGTTCCCGATACCGGCTCTGCTCGCGCCGCTCGCCGTGCTCGTGGCGATCCAGTGCGGCATGCCGGCCATCAACCTCGTCCGGGACTTCGCCCTCTACTTCACCTTCTGGCTGCTGGGCTTCGCGCACCACGACGGCCTGCTCGACCGGCTGTCCAGGCGGGCGCTGATCGGTACCGCCGCGACCGTGTCCGGCCTGGGCGCCGCGTGGTTCCTGACCCACCCCGGACCGCGGGGGTACGACCTGAACGACATCCGCCTCGGCGACGCGTTCTGGTCGGCGGGCTTCGTGCTGCTGATCCTTGGCCTCGCTCCCACCTCGATGGCGTGGCTCGACCGGCACCCCATACTGGGCCGCCCCGTCTCGATCCTGAACAGCCGGGCGGTGACGATCTACCTGTGGCACATGCCGGTGGTCGTGGGCCTTGCCGCTGTACTCGGACCCGCCGGGGTCTGGCAGTTACACCGGCTCGCCGGGCGGCTGCTGCTCGTCGCCGCCGGCGTGGCGATAGCCGTCGCGCTGTTCGGCTGGGTGGAGGACGTCGCCGCGCGCCGGCGCCCGGTCCTGCTGCCCGGCCGGGTACCGCGCCAGTCCCGCCGGTCGTCGACCCCGGTACCGGTCGGCGCCGAGCTGTAATTCTGGGCTCGCGCCGGCTGCCTCGCGCCGGGAGGAGAATAGGGGGGTGTCCGGGTACCGCCGCCAGCTCTACCGCGACGACGCGGTGGTGCTGCGCGTGCAGAAGATCGGCGAGTCCGACCGGGTGATCACCCTGCTGACCCGCCGGCACGGTCGGGTGCGCGCGGTCGCGAAGGGGGTCCGGCGTACCACCTCCCGGTTCGGCGCCCGGTTGGAGCCGTTCGGGCACGTGGACGTGCAGGTCGCGCAGGGCCGTACGCTGCACACGGTCGCCCAGGTCGAGGGCATCGACCTGTACGGCAAGCGGTTCATCGACGACTACCCGCGGTACACGGCGGCGAGCGCGATCGCGGAGACCGCGGAGCGGCTCACCCCGATCGAGGAGGAGCCGTCGCTGCGGTTGTTCCTGCTCACGCTCGGCGCGCTGCGGGCGCTGGCCGGCGGGGAGCGGGCCGGCCCGCTGGTGCTCGACGCGTACCTGTTGCGGGCCATGGGCGTCGCCGGCTGGGCACCCGCGCTGACCGAGTGCGCCGTGTGCGGTACGCCGGGCCGGCACCGGTCGTTCTCGGTACCGGCCGGTGGGGCAGTCTGTCCGGATTGCCGGCCACCGGGAGCCGCCCGGCCGGCACCCGTCACGCTGGACCTGATGGCCGCGCTGGCGAGCGGGGACTGGTCGATCGCGGACGCCGCCGAGCCGGCCGCCCGCCGGGAGTGCAGCGGGCTGGTCGCGGCACACCTGCAGTGGCACCTTGAACGCGGGTTACGCTCGTTGCCGCTCGTCGACCGTGGTGCCACCGCACCGGCCGCTCGCGGTGGCGGGTCGGCGACCCCCGCCCACGAGCAGGAGCGCGCGTGATCCGAGCCCTACCGCGAGCCGTCCGTACGGCGCGGACCGGTGTGCGGCCACCGACCCCGCACCCGTCCGGCGTACGCCCGCCCGACCTGCCGGCGGAGCTGGTGCCCGAGCACGTCGCAGTGATCATGGACGGCAACGGCCGGTGGGCGAAGCGCCGCGGGCTGCCCCGCACGAAGGGCCACGAAGCCGGTGAGAAGTCCCTGTTCGACGTCGTCGAGGGGGCCATCGAGCTCGGCGTGCGGCACCTGTCCGCGTGGGCCTTCTCGACCGAGAACTGGAAGCGGTCACCCGACGAGGTGCGCTTTCTGATGGGGTTCAACCGGGACACGATCCGCCGGCGCCGGGACGAGATGAACGCGATGGGGGTGCGCGTACGGTGGGCCGGCCGCGAGCCCCGGCTGTGGCGCAGCGTGATCCACGAGCTCCGGGTCGCCGAGGAGCTGACCCGGAACAACTCCGTCCTGACGCTCACGATGTGCGTGAACTACGGCGGCCGGGCCGAGATCGCAGATGCCGCCGCCGCGCTCGCCGCCGATGTGGCCGCCGGCCGGGTACACCCGGCCAAGGTGACCGAACGGACCTTCGCGCGCTACCTCTACCTGCCCGACCTGCCCGATGTCGACCTCGTCGTACGCTCGTCCGGCGAACAGCGGGTGTCGAACTTCATGCTCTGGCAGGCCGCGTACGCCGAGTTCGTCGCGCTCGACACGCTCTGGCCCGACTTCGACCGCCGGCACCTGTGGCACGCCTGCGAGATCTACGCGCGACGGGACCGGCGGTTCGGCGGCGCACGCTGATGCTGGGCGGGTGAGCCAATGATCAAATTAGGGCGCGGAACAACCCGAGGCTGATCGAGACGGCAAGGGCGCCACCGGCCAGGGCCGTCGCGCCCAGGATCAGCGCCGCGTCGGCCGGACCGAAGCGCTGTGGCCGGGCGACCGTACGGGGCACACCCGAGTCGAAGCCGCGTGCGTCCATCGCGGTCGCGAGCCGGGTCCCGCGCCGGATCGCGCCGACCAGCAGGGCGAACGCGGTCGAGGCGAACAGTCGCAGCCGCAACCACGGGTTCCAGCCCGCGTCGACCCCGCGGGCGCGCCGGGCGAGCGTCAGCGTCTGCCACTCGTCGCCGAGCAGCGGCAGCAGCCGGAACGCGGCCAGCGCGCCGATCGCGAACCGCGGTGACGCCCGTACGTTCTGGATCAACGCGTCGGCCAGGTCGGTCGGGTCGGTCGTGGCGAAGACCAGCACGCCGGGCAGCGCCACGGCGAACAGGCGCAGCGTGAGGGCGAGCGCGTTGGTGAGGACTCCGGTGGTCACCGGAATCGGCCCGAGCGTGACAACCAGAGCGCCGGAGCGCTCCGCCGCGAAGACCACCAGCGTGACCACCAAGCCGAGCGCGCTGACCAGCAGCGGCCAGGACCGGCGCAGCAGGTCGCCGTAGCGCAGCCCGAACAGGGGCACGACGGCCAGCTCGATCGCCAGGGCCAGCGCTGGAGTCAGCGGATCCAGCGTCCACAGCAGGGCGACCGTGAAGATGAGCGAGCCCGCCAGCTTGGCGACCGGATTGCGCCGGGCCAGCGGTGCACGCGGGTCGGCGAGGGGCGCGGTGAACCTCACGGCGCTCCTGACTGTCCCAGGTGGACGGTCCGGTCCGCGAGCGCGGCCACGAAGTCCGTGTCATGCGTCATCGTGACGATCCCGGCGCCGTCGTCGCGCAGCTTCGCGAGCAGGTCGACCAGCTCCGCCCAGGTGCGCCGGTCCTGGCCGAAGGTCGGCTCGTCCAGCAGGAGCAGGCGCGGTGCCGTGGCCAGCGCCGTCGCCACACTCAACCGGCGCTGTTCACCGCCCGAGAGGGTGTACGGGTTGGCGGCGGCGAGCCGGTCGAGCCGCAGCCGGCCGAGCAGGTCGTCCACTATTGACTTCACCGCGCCCGCCGGCAGGCCGAGCCGGCGGGGGCCGAGCGCGAGCTCGTCCGCCACCTTCGCGGTGATGAACTGGTGCTCGGGCTCCTGGAAAACCGATCCGATCCGCTGGGTGAGCGCGGCCGCCCGCCAGCGGTGCGGTGGCGTGGCCGCCGCATCCCCGGCAAGCGCGGCCGTGGCCCGCACGGTACCGCCGGTCGGGGTGAGCAGGCCACCCAGCAGCAGCGCGAGCGTGGACTTGCCGGCACCGTTGGGGCCGAGGACGGCGAGCGCCGCACCGGCCCGTACCGACAGGTCCACGGTGGAAATCGGTCGGTCGGCGCCCGGATGGCGGTACGTCAGACCCCGCGCGTGCAGCAGGTCCGGGCCGGGCGGGCCGTCCGCCTGCCGGGGGTCGACCGGGTGCCCGGGTACCCACACGCCCTGGGCCGCCAGCGCGTCGCCATGGGCGGCGAACACCTCGCCGGGCGTACCGTCGACCGCGACGCCGCCGCCGGCCTCGAGCACCACGACCCGGTCCACGATGGACAGCGCCTCGGCCACCCGGTGCTCCACGAGGACGACCGTGACGTCGCGTACCGCACCGATGGCGTCGCGGACCAGAGTCGCGCCGGCCGGGTCGAGGTTCGCGGTGGGCTCGTCGAGCAGCAGCAGCCCGGGGCGCGGCGCGAGCGCTCCGGCCAGCGCGAGTCGCTGCTGCTCGCCGCCGGACAACGCGCCGGTACGCCGGTCGCGCTCGTACGGGAAGCCGACCCGGGCCAGCGCCTCGTCCACGCGCGGCCAGATCTCCGCCGCCGGTACGCCCCGGTTCTCGAGCCCGAACGCGACGTCGTCGCCCGCGCGGGCCAGTACGAGCTGGGTCTGCGGGTCCTGGAAGACGATCCCGGTCCGCTCCCGCACCGTACCCGGCTCGCGACCGTCCACTGTGGCGCTACCGGCCCGTTCCCCGGAGTCCTCGGCGAGCAGCCCGGCGAGCGCGGCGAGCAGGGTGCTCTTGCCGGCCCCGGACGGGCCCAGCAGGAGCACCCGCTCACCCGGTTCGATGCGCAGGTCGACGTCGCGCAGCGCCCAGGACCGCCGGCCGGCGTGCCGCCAGCCGAAACCGCGCAGCTCGACCGCGCTCACTACGGATGCCCGGCCGGACTCAGACGACGGCCTGTTCCCGGCCGGACGGGAACCGGTCGAGCACGCCGGTGGGCGCGAGCTGGCGGACGAGCAGCACGCTGCCCGCACCGGCGAGCAGCACACAGCTCACGACCGTGAGGGCAAGGTACGGGATGCCGAAGGAAACCCAGGAGTTCGGCCCGTACCAGGCGATCTTGTCCCAGAGTCCGGCGGCGAGCCCGCCCAGCGCGGCCGAGAGCAGCGCGACGGCCGGTCGCCAGGCGCGGTACGCGAACAGCGCGAACGCCAGCTCCGCCGCCAGCCCCTCGACCGGGCCCTGCAGGGCGATCGACCAACCCCAGACCGTGCCGAGCGCCACCGACACGACGGCCGCGAGGCTCTCGGTGTAGAGCGCGGCGCCCGGCTTGCGGACGATGAGCGCACCGAGGACGGCCGGTACGAGCCAGACGCCGTACATGAAGGCCCGGCCCGGCAGCGGGATGGCGTCCGCGGGACCGTTCCACAGCAGGCCCCAGGCCCAGAAGATGACGCCGAAGGCCACGGCGACGACCGAGGCGACGACGATGTCGACGGTACGCCAGCGCGTACCCGCGGATGTGTTCATGACTTTCCTCCCAGTTCTGCTGAACCAGGCAAGACGCACGCCACCGCCGGGACTACCCGGAGGCGGCGCTGCGGCTGGAGGCTGACCGAACTCCCTGCGCTGGCATTACCCAGATCAGGTTCGAGGGTCTGCGACGACGACCGCCGGCCGTCGACACACTCTCAGCGCTGTGCGCTCCCCTGTCGGATGAAGTTGTGCCCTCGACGCTAGCACCGGCGAAGATCGTGGCATAGCACCCGGCCCGCCGGGCGGTAACCTGTGGGCGTCCACCCGGAGAGGATCGAGCGTAGTGACCGCTGTCGATCAGGAGGCGACCGCCCCGGCGCCCTCGCCGCCGAGGACCCGCCGGCCCAGCCGGCCGGGCGGGCGCATCGGCTCGGTCGAGGTGCTCGCCGTCCTGCTGGTGCTGCTGGTCGTCTTCCGTAGCCAGGTCGCCGGCGCGATCTCCGACCCCCGGTTGCAGACGTGGACCACGGTCTTCGTGTCCGTGCTGGTGCAGGCGACTCCGTTCCTCGTCTTCGGGGTCGCGCTCTCCGCGGTGATCGCCGTCTTCGTGCCGCGCTCGTTCTGGGCCAAGGCGCTGCCCCGGCACCCGGCGCTCGCGGTACCCGTGGCCAGCTGTGCGGGCGTGGTCCTGCCCGGCTGCGAGTGCGGCTCGGTGCCGATCGCCGGCTCGCTGATCCGGCGCGGCGTGACCCCGGCCGCGGCACTCGCGTTTCTGCTCAGCGCGCCCGCGGTCAACCCGATCGTGCTCGTCGGCACGGCGGTCGCGTTTCCGCAGAACCCGGAGATGGTGTTCGCCCGGGCGGGTGCGAGCCTGGTCGTCGCGATGGCGATGGGCTGGCTGTGGCTGCGGCTCGGCAAGGCCGAGTGGATCCGCCTGCCGCACCGGCCCGAGCTGGACGACGGCTCGAAGTGGCGGGCGTTCTGGGCGGCCTGCCGGCACGACATCGTGCACGCCGGCGGCTTCCTCGCGCTCGGTGCGCTGGCCGCCGCCACCATCAACGTCGTCGTACCGGAGCGGTGGCTGCAACGGCTCGCCGACCAGCCCGCCCTGTCGATCGTCGCGCTCGGCCTGCTCGCCGTCCTGCTGTCGATCTGCTCCGAGGCGGACGCGTTCGTGGCCGCATCGCTGTCCCAGTTCTCGCTGACCGCCCGGCTGGCGTTCCTCGTCGTCGGTCCGACGGTCGACCTCAAGCTGATGTCGATGCAGGCCGGCGTCTTCGGGCGCCGGTTCGCGGTCCGGTTCGCGCCGACGACGTTCGTGGTGGGCGTCCTCGTCGCGGCGCTGGTGGGGAGCTGGTGGCTGTGAACCGGCAGGCCCAGGCCGTCGTGCTGCTGCTGCTCGGCGGCGCCGTACTCAAGGCGAGCATCTCCGACCTGTACCTGCGGTACGTCAAGGAAGGGCTACGGCCGTTCCTGATCGCCGCCGGCGCCGTGCTCGTGGTCGCCGCCGTCATGACGCTGTGGTACGACCTCCGCCAGCGCGTCGCGGCGGTGGCGGCGCCCGAGCACGACGAGCACGCCGCCGGCCAGCACGAAGACGACGGGCACGGCCACCGCGAGCCGCGGGTGGGCTGGCTGCTGCTCCTGCCGGTCCTCGGCCTGCTGCTGGTCGCTCCGCCGGCGATGGGCTCGTTCGCGGCGGGGCGGTCGGGCACCGCCCTGGGGGCCGGACAGGTCTCCGACTTCCCGCCGCTGCCGGCCGGCGATCCGGCGGTGGTCAGCGTGCTCGACTACGCGTCCCGCGCGGTGTTCGACGCGGGCCGGTCGCTCGGCGGGCGAACGGTACAGCTGACCGGCTTCGTCATGGTCGGGCCCGGCGGTGAGCCGTACCTGGCCCGGATGATTCTCGCCTGTTGCGCGGCCGACGCCCGGCCGATCAAGGTGGGGCTCGCGGGCGACGCGCCCACCGGCCTCGCGCCGGACACCTGGATCCAGGTGACCGGCACGTACACCACGCAGAGCGCCACCGACGCGGTCAACGGGGAGACGATCCCGTACCTGACGGTCACCGATTGGCGGGAGGTCGCCGTGCCGAAGAACCAGTACGAGGCATGATGCGCCTCGCCGCCGGAGGCCTGCAGTTCGACGCCGAGGTCGGTGGGGATCCGGCCGGCCCGGCGGTCCTGCTGCTGCACGGCTTCCCACAGCACGCGGGGGAGTGGTCGGAGGTGGTCCCGGCCCTGCACGCGGCCGGCCTGCGTACCGTCGCGCCGAACCAGCGCGGGTACTCGCCCGGCGCGCGACCTGCCGACGCCGGTGACTACCGGATGGCCGACCTGACCGGCGATGCGTTGTCCATTGTGGACGCCATCGGGCTGGCCGACGTCCACGTCGTCGGGCACGACTGGGGTGCCGTGGTCGGCTGGCACCTCGCCGCCCGGTACCCGGAACGGGTGCGTACGCTCACCGCGATCTCGGTACCGCACCCGCTTGCCCTCGCCGAGGCGCTGGCCGGGCCGACCGACCAGCGGCAGCGGTCGGCGTACTTCACGCTGTTCCGCCAGGTCGGCAAGGCGGAGGACCTCCTGCTGGCCGATGGCGGGCGGCGCCTGCGGGCGCTGTTCGCCGGGGTACCGGCCGACCAGGTGGACCGCTATGTGACGCCCATGCTCGACCGGGCGACGCTCACCGGCGGGCTCAACTGGTACCGCGGCATGTCGCGGGCCGACACGGATGGTCTCGGGCCGGTCACGGTGCCCACCACGTACGTGTGGAGCGACGGCGACGTGGCCATCGGCGCCGCGGCCGCGCACGGGTGCGCCGGGTACGTAACGGCGGACTACCGGTTCGTCGGGCTGACCGGGGTGAGTCACTGGATTCCGGACGAGGCACCCGGTGCCGTGGCCGAGGCGGTGCTCGCCCGCACCATCGGCTGACCGGGCCGGGTGGCCTGCTGGGCCGTGACCGGCGCGACCACAACGGCGCATGGCATCGCTGGCTACTGTCGAGTAACGTCAGCGGGGTAGCCTGAGCCACAGGGCCGAAGGCGTACCGACGCCAAAGGGGTGTCCGATGACGACAACGGAGCAGCCGGCGGAGCAGGTCGCCGGTGGCGGTGCGCCGGCCGGCGCGCAGGTCGACTACCAGCAGGCCCGCAAGGTCGCCGAGGCGGCGCGGGAGACGGAGTGGCGCAAGCCCAGCTTCGGCAAGGAGCTGTTCCTCGGCCGGTTCCGGCTCGACCTCATCGACCCGTGGCCACAGCCCGACCCGGCCGCCACCGCCCGGGCCGCGGACTTCCTCGCCAAGCTCCACGCCTATATGTCCACCGTGGATGGACAGCGGATCGAGCGCGAGGCGCTGGTCCCGGACGAGGTCTTCCAGAACCTGGCCGGGCTCGGCGCGTTCGGCATGAAGATAGACGAGAAGTACGGCGGCCTCGGCCTGTCCAACCTGCACTACTGCCGCGGCCTGACGCTGGCCGGCTCGGTCAACCCGTCACTTGGCGCGCTGCTGTCGGCCCACCAGTCGATCGGCGTACCGCAGCCACTCAAGCTGTTCGGCACCGACGAGCAGAAGCAGAAGTTCCTGCCGCGGCTGGCCGCCGGTGAGGTGTCCGCGTTCCTGCTCACCGAGTCCGATG
>JAEHDK010000411.1 GCA_016880465.1 Micromonosporaceae bacterium | reverse complement strand
GAACTCGCACCGCGTTGACCTGCCGACATAGAACACGCCCGATATCGTGGGGACTCTGGCGGCGGGACCTGCGACAATTCCAGCGGCACCGCACGGGCCGGTGACCAGGGCACTTGAAGATCGGTTCGATATGTCCGATTGTGTGCCCCCGGCAGGATTCGAACCTGCGACACACGGTTTAGGAAACCGTTGCTCTATCCCCTGAGCTACGAGGGCGACGGGGGCCAGTTTACCTACCAGCTATAACCAAACGTCCCGAGGGCTCACCAACCTCTCCAACCAGCAGGGCGTCGACACCGGAGCACGCGCGGACCACACGGGCCCGGCGGCGACGCTCGATCGGCGTCCGTTTACCAACGATCCCAGCCCTTACCAACCGTTCCCAACCGCAAGTGCTCCCACTTGGAGCACAGCAAGATCAAGGCCGATAGAACATACGGCCGGTCGTCCAGGTTCGCCGGAGTGATGGAGCCGTCCGCGAGGAGATGGGAAGGACCCGCAGCGCTCCCGTCATCCTGGCGAGCCAGCGCGAAGATTGGGGGGAAGGTGGAGACATCCCACGCCAGGACCATGCCGCGGATCGCCTCAGAACCGAGGCCGCGTTCAAGACGCGAGCGACCCGGCGGGTGGAGAAGCTGGTCGAGCAACTCGGCGTCGCGAGCCTGTCCAACGGACCCGGACATCCAGAGCGTGTACTCGATGGGGGCGCGGCGAAGTTCGTAAACGGCAAGCCGGTCAACACGTAGGCCACGCATTTCAAGGCGACGAAAGTCGACATCGACAACCGGGCTGTTCATGTTCAGCCACCGCGCGGACCGGTACACCGACACCGGATCGCCGAGGCGGCGCCCGACGAGGACGTGGTGCCCGGCTACGTTCGAAGGTTCATCAACGGGCCCTGCCACGGACCACGCCCGTCCGCCGGCAGGGCCCTGTTGACTCACGCGTACACGTAGAGCGCCCAGTACTGCGTGCCGTTCGACGTGAACGGCGTGCAGTAGTGGTCCTGCGCGAGACGCTGCGCCTCAAGCCAGCCACCCACAAAGTTGCAGGTGTACAGGGTGTTGTAGCTCGCGTAGAAGAACCAGTGCGCCTGGATACCTGCCCGATCGGCCGGTGCGGACGCGCCCGGTTCCGCTGCGCTTGGTTCAGCGGCCTGGCTGGCCGCCGGCGCCACCATCGCGGCGAGCGCCACGCCAGCGGCGACCGCTGTCGCGATGCGGAGTCTCTGCATTGACATCCTCCTTAGTTCGGTACGAGCGACACCGACGTTACAGGTAAAGAACGTGTAGATGGAGATCGATCATCCGCTCGGTACCGCCGGCGATCCCGCCGAGCAGGTGCCGCAGGACGGCGGCCGCCTCGCGCCCATGCGTACGCACAAGCGGGCGCTGTTGCGTTCTCCGGTCGGCGGGCGTGGCAGTCCCGGGTCTGGCACCGGTCAGATTGCCGTGGCGAGCGCGGTGAACACGGCGACGACCCGCAACGCCGGCGGTACGTCGACCCGAGTTCGTAGTGTCCGCGTCGGAGGTTCTGCACAGAGGCGTGTCCGGCGATGATCACTTGGGCGGTGCGGTCGGTGCGTAGGCCGCGCATGGCGCGGAGCCGGTGTTTGCGGCGGCCGTGGTCCACTTCGATCGGGTTGTTCGCGTACCGCTCGACATGCGGCCAGGCCGATGGGACCAGTTCCTCGAGCACCGGCGGGTAGTCCGCGGCGGCCTCGGTGACCACCTCGACGCAGATCACCTTCAACACCCGCAGTGCCCGGGCAAAGAATCGCTTGGCCGCGGCGGTGTCGTGGCGGGGTGAGACGAGCACGTCGATCACCTGCCCGTGCTGGTCTACTGCCCGGTACACCTACCGCCAGATCCCGCCGACCTTGACGTAGGTCTCGTCGACAAACCACCGGTCCCCGGGTGAGTGCCGGGCGAACCGGGCAGCGTCGGCCAGCAGCTCGGTGAACCGGCCGTGCGACCGGGTCGCGCGCCGTTTCCGTTATCGGGGACTGCCGGGAAGGTGATCGCCCTACCGCTGAACCGTCCAGTAGAGTCCGGCATTTCACGTTTCGTGGCGAGAGGGCTCTCATCCGGCGACCGCGCGTTCGCATCCAGATTGAGATTGCGGACGTGCCTGGTAGGTCGGCGGCGACGGTTAACGGGCTGCGCGTCCGGGGCCGGCGCAGCCCCGGACGCACCTGCTGGACGCGATCAGCGGGGTCGGACGTTTTCTGCCTGGGGACCCTTCTGACCCTGGGTGACGTCGAACTCGACCTTCTGACCCTCGGTGAGCTCGCGGTAGCCGCCGCTGGCGATAGCGGAGAAGTGAACGAAGACGTCTGCGCCCCCGCCGTCTTGCTCGATGAAGCCGAATCCTTTGTCCGAGTTAAACCATTTCACGGTGCCAGTTGGCATGGTAGTTACTCCTTCGCGGGTGGGCGAAGTTGATCGGCCCACATCAGGAACTGTAGTCTGCCCAGCCCGACCGATGCGACCGTTTGCCAGCGCGCGGGTTGGCCGTGGGGATCGTCCCGTGGTCGGTCATGCTTGATCGGTGACGAGCCTGGCTGACCGCGCACTTGCCGATCTCGAGGGTAAGCTGCGCCCGTCGGGCGAGTCCGGGCTCGATCGGCTCCGCATTTTCCGGGTGCCAATGGTGCCCGAGGTTCGCCTGTACCTGGCTGAGGACGCCGTCGTGTGGTGGGCACGGATGGAGGCCGAGGCAGGCACGGTGTTGACAGCTCCGTTTTGGGCCAGCGCATGGCCGGGCGGTCAAGCGGTGGCGCGCTATGTGCTGGACCATCCGGATACGGTCGCCGGTCGCCGGGTACTGGACGTGGCGTCCGGGTCGGGACTAGTGGCCATCGCCGCACGGCTGGCCGGCGCCACGGCGGTGACGGCAAACGACATCGACCCGTACGCCCTGGCCGCGATCACGTTGAACGCGAAGGCCAACGGTGTGGTCGTCGCAGCCCGCCACGGTGACCTACTCGACGGGAACGGCGAGGCCGCCGACGTCGTGCTCGCCGGTGACGTCTTCTACAGCCAGGCGATCGCGAGGCGAATGTGGCCGTTTCTCAGCGGCGCTGCGGCACGCGGTGCCCGCGTGCTCGTCGGTGACCCAGGGCGACGGCATCTACCTCGGGACCGGCTGCAGATCGTGGCGGACTACCAGGCGGCGGCCGACGCCTCGACGGAGCCGCAGATCAGCCAGATCAGCGTGCTGCAACCGCGTTGACCTCGCCGTGCGGCCGCGCCCCCCCAGGCCCAGGCAAGGCGCAGCTGACGCAGGCCGCGCCAAGCGAGGACGGGTCCGACACCACCACCGCCCAAGCCTCGACCTTGCCGAGGCCAACACCATCGGGAAGAGGCGTCCATGCACCTTTTCCGCGCCCTGGACATCCCCGACGACATCAATCACCCCGCGCCGAGCAGGTACGTGCCAGACTCCAGCAGCTCGTGGCGATGATCGACGCCCTCCGGCGGCCGACAGCGGCGCGACGGGAACACGCCGAAGGAATCGCTGCGGTCAGGCAGCAAGCGGTCAGCCGGCGCTTGAACTGGAGCTGTACTTCAAAGGTTCTCCAATGCTGCCACCTCGTCGTTGGGCTGCGTTGAACGTAGGGGGAGGCTTAGTGATTGATGCCGGTCGCGTAGGATGATCGGCGTTCTCGCTGGGCGCGCATAGTCACCGGGGTGAACTCAACGGAGGGCCGGCATGCGAATACTGCTCTGGCATGGTTATCTGCTCGGCGGCACGGGATCAAACGTCTATACGCGATCGCTTGCGCGTGCATGGAGCCGCGATGGTCACGATGTGACGGTCTTCTCCCAGGAACCCCATCCAGAAGAGTTCGACATCGGTGACGCCGATGCCGTCCGGCCCGACATCGACGGGCAGCTACCGGTCTTCGTGCTCGACCACTACGACGGACTTGACGCTCGCCTGTTGCAGGACTTCACGGCGGCCGAACGAGACCATTACGTCCAATGCAATGCGGCGGCGCTCCGCGAGCACCTTCCCGCGGATCTCGTGTTCACCAACCACGTGCTGATGGGCGCGCCGGTCGGCGTGGCGAGCGGCGCACGTTACGCGGTCAAGGCGCACGGCTCGGAGTTGGCGTACTCGATGCGCGGCCGGCCGGAACTCGCCCACCTGGGACACGAGGCGCTCGCCGGCGCGGCCGCGACATACGTGGGCTCCCGACACATTGGGGACGTGCTCACCGAGGTGTGCGGCCCTGTCGAGCGGGTGCACGAAGTGCCCCCCGGTGTCGACACCGACACGTGGAAGCCGCAGCCGCGTGCCGACGCGCTCGCGGCGCTCGTCGCAGAGTCACGACGCGACCAGCCGAACCCTGGCAACCTGCGCGAGCGGCTGCCCGATGAGGGCAACGCCGAGCGGCTCGCAACCTTCCTCGCCGGTGACGAGCCCACCGTCGTCTACTTTGGAAAGCTGTCGCGCAACAAGGGCGTGCACCTACTGATGGAGGCGCTGACCGGCATCGATGCGCGCGCGGTGATCGTCGGGTTCGGGGAGGATCGCGCCGCACTACAGGCGTCCGCGCCACCGCGAACACTCTTTACCGGTCCGCTCGAGCACCGTCATCTCGTGCATCTGCTGCCATTAGCGGACGTCAGCGTCGTACCGTCGACGTTCCCGGAAGCCTTTGGGATGGTAGCCGCGGAGGCAGCCGCGGCCGGAACGCCACCGCTGGTAGCGCACCACTCCGGACTCGCGGAGGTCGCCGCGCGGTTGGCCGAGGCCTATCCGCCGGAGTTCGCACACCTCACGGCCTTTACGCCAGGCGACGCGTTCGACCTTCAGAAGAAGCTCAACGCGCTGCTGCTCCTGACACCGGCTCAGCGCCGTGGCCTCGGCCTGATCGCACGGCAAGTCGTCACAAGACGCTGGAGCTGGACCGGCATTTCCAGGCGTCTGCTCGACCCGTTTCTACACGGTTCCCCGACATAGCGATCGGCTCGACACGATCGCCGTCGAACGCAACGGACGACCTCGACAACACCGGGCTTCTAAACACGATCCCGTACGCTCGCCGTGCAGTGTTGCCATTGCCGCCAACCCTCGTCGGCCCACTTGGACGCCGACGCCAATCCACTGAGGTTCTGTGTCCGAATGATGTTCGCTACCTTGACGCTGCCACCGTCACCGGTCTGCTCGGTGATAGGCCGATGCCCTTGACGGCCGCGCTTTGCTGCCGTTGCGGTGGACCTTCCGAATCCGCGGGCCCGTACGATCTCGTCCATCGACGCTTCCTTCAAGTCGGGCATCCCGGCGTACAGGCGCATCCAGGCGGGACTGCTACCGGTGGGCTTCGACCAGCACGTCGGTGATGACGAGGAAGTCATTGGTCACGCCGAAGGTCGCGGCGACCTGCCGTGTCGCATCGACCATCGCCTTGAAATCACGGGCTGACTCTGCGGTGTCCCACACGATCGTGGTGTGGCTGCGGCTGGTCTCGGGGTCACGGCTCTGGTCCTCTTCGCGCGCCGGGTCGACATTCCATCTGCCGATCACTGCATACATTGCGTCGTCGCCTGGCGCAAACGGTACGAGGAATCGCGGCGACCGCCATCCGGGAGAACACCAGAGACGAACGACGACGTTGTCAGCGACGAACGCGACGTCGTACGACTCGCCGTCGCCAACGTCGAGCGAATCCACCGCCCCGGTCCGTGGCTGAACCTGTTCGACGCCATCGAAGGCCTCCGCGCTCGGCTGCTGCGGAGATGGCCGGGATGTCTTGTTCCCGACGACCTGGTGGTGTGCGGCCGTGCGACCAGGGATCGTTCGGTCGATCCCATTTGGCTCGCCGACGTTGCTGAGCATCGTCAGCTCACTACGTCGGCCGGACTGGGGTCGGGCACACACCTTACGTCGAAGGGAGATAATCATGCGTAGGTGGAGAGCGCGGGCGGCGGTCCTGGTCGCCGGGGCCTCGGCGTTCACGCTGCTGGGCGCGGGAAGCGCCTGGGCACACGAGTGCTACAACACCAGCCGTTCCGAACAGGGCAACACCGCCGCCGCCAACTCGCAGGCGTGGTTCCAATTGGTGATCGCCGACGCGATCGCCGAGGACGTGGCCAATGGTCTGTACACGGCAGAGCAGGGCCAGTGCATCTACGCCGCCTGGACCGATGGCGGCGGGCCGGCTTCATTCACGATCCACGTCAAGGGCGTCAATGGCCAGGGCGGCGTGCTGGCCGAGCGCAACCCTAACAAGGGACTCATGGCGGACGGCCAGGGGATCGACCACGTCTTCGACGCGTACGGAGACTTGCTCGTTGCCAGCTTCCTGGGCTGCGGCGTCAACCCCCCGTTCTGATCCGCTGCCGGTGCCCGCTCCTCCTGCTTAACGGGGAGTGGGCACCGGCACATGCCCGATACGGTGCAGACGTCCCCGGGCAATCTGCGTTGTGGGATGGTGACCCTCGCGCTCAGGTGCCGCGTTTCGCGCCAGAAGATCTGGGACCGGGGTCACGCCCACGCGATATGCGGCGCGACTCGGGCGAGTCGGCAGTTCGGGTTGCTAGAGCCGCTTGGTAACGCCGTGCTCGGTGTCGGTGAGGACGATGTCGGTCCACGACACGGTCATGGGCGGGCTGCAGGCCGGCTGGAAGGTCGCGATCACTGGCTCGGTTGGTTCAGTCGTCGCGCGGCGATCAGCAGGCCGAGGCAGAGCGGCAGGGTGAACAACGCGCCGACTGGTCCTTCGCCGGAGGCGACGCCGAGGAGCACCCCGACGCCGACGAGTGCGGCCTGCCACCAGGCCAACGTGTAGGCACGCCAGGACGCGATCGCGAGCAGGATCATGCCGAGGGGCACCAACAGGTACAGCAGGAACGTGACGGTGCCTGCCGGACCGATGCTGCCGGCGTAGACGTCGATGGCCGAGTCCGGTGGCAGCTTCGGATCGGTCAATCGGTACGCGGTGAGGGCGTTGACCGCGTTGAACGCCGCGCCGGCCGGTGCGCCGATGGTCACCAGGGCGGCGCCGGCCAGCGATAGTCGGCTGCCGCGGGCGAGCTGGGACAGGCCGAACGCGGCTGCGACGAGCAGCGCCAGGCCGAGCGTGACCAGCACGAACCCGATGGGCAACCGGCCGCGATCGGGGGCGACTGCGTGCAGGAGGTGCAGTGCCTCGGCGCGGTCGTTGTCGTGCCGGCCACCGATGGCGGCAGGCAGGACAGCGGTGCCGGCGAGCAGGAGGATCGGGGCAGCGAGCATCGCGCCGCCAAGGAGGCGGCGGGCACGGGTGTCGACAATCGTGGTCGGGCTCGGGGTCAGTGTTTCGGTCATGGTGCCTCCCAGGCGTTGGCGGATGAGCGATGCCGTGTCATGTGGTGCCGGTGCCGTGGTCAGGGCGCACAACTGTGGTCACCTGCGGTGGGTGCGCCCGCGCCAGTGCCGGGCTGGAGCGGGGATGCCCAACGACGCGGTCAGCCACTGGCGCCTGCCATGCCACGGGGGGCGAGGTCGAGGGCGGTGCCGCGCAGGTAGACCGCGCGGATGCGGTGCAGCGCGGCCGGGTCGGCGAGCGGGTCGCCGTCGACGGCGAGGATGTCGGCGTCGTAGCCGGGGGCGAGCCGCCCTTTGCGATCGCCGAGTCCGAGCGCCGTGGCCGCCCGCGCGGTGCATGCGTGCAGGGCCTGGGCCGCTGTCATGCCGATCTGCTGGAACTGGCCGATCGCCCACCGGATGGCGTCCGGAGGCTTGATCGGTGCGATCCCGGCATCGGTGCCGGCGATCAGGTGGACGCCTGATGCGAACAACCGTCGGCCGTTCGCGACGAGGGCGGGCATTCGTGCGACCATGCCGGGTGGCGGTGCCATCCCGGGCACCGGCTTCAGGCCGAGGGTCATGCCGACCGTGACGCCGCGCGCGACGAGGCCGGTCAGCACCTCATCGGGGATCGGGTCGACGCCGTCCGCGGTCATGAAGGAGAGGTGCTCAAAGCCGTCGACGCCCGCGGCGAGAGCGTCCACAATGGCCTGAGTCGAGTGTGCGTGCGCGGTGATCTTCAGGCCCAACCGGTGCGCCTCCGCCACGGCGGCGCGAAGCTCCTCCGGCCCGTACTGGGGCAGCTCCGGTCGGCTTCCGGGCGTCATGTTGCCACCGCTCGCCATGATCTTGATGATGTCGACGCCCCGCTCGGCCCGCTCGCGGACGGCGGCCCGTACCTCGGCGGGACCGGCCGCGGGCCCGCCGAGGAAGTGGCAATGCCCGCCGGGTGTCGTGATGGGCGGCCCGGCAACGAGAAGGTGCGGCAGCGTAGGGTCGCTGGCGGCGGCGCTGCGCAGCCCGAGCGACAGGTAATCGCGGTCGCCGAGGTCGCGTATGGTCGTCACGCCACCGCGCGCGGCCGTACGGGCGAAGGCGGTCATCGCCGCGAACGCCGCCGCGTCGTCGCGTTCGGCGAGCCGGGCGACCGGGTCGTCGGAGGCGTCGAAGACCGTGTGCACGTGGCCGTCGACGAACCCGGGCATGAGCGTGGCCTGGCCGAGGTCGACGATGTCGGCGCCCTCAGGCACCGGGCCGGACGCGTCGACCGCCGTGATCGCGGTGCCGTCGAGCACGACGGTCGGGTCGGGCAGCAGGGACCCGCTCACCCCGTCGAAGAGCCAGGCCGCGCGGATCGCGGTGAGCCGGCGGCGTTCCGTCACGGTCGTGGTCGTGGTGGTCGTCATGCCGATCAGCGTCGCGCCGGAACCGTGGTTGCGCGTCTGGGAAAGTACGTAGTCGCGGTACGTATCTTCGGCTAGTCAGCGGGGCCGGCCCGCCGCCACCCAGGCGGCGATCTGAGCGCGGCTCGCGAACCCGAGCTTGTCCATGATGTGCTGCACGTGCGTCTCGACCGTGCGGCCGCTGATGTGCGCCGCCGCG
>JAEHDK010000410.1 GCA_016880465.1 Micromonosporaceae bacterium | reverse complement strand
TCGCGGAGCCGTTCCCGTTCCGTGCTCGCCCGGTGTGCCGTGCCGCGAGTGCGTCCGGTGGCTCGGGCGAGGGTTTGGAAGTGGTCTCGCAGGTCGGTGTGGCGTTGGGCGACCACCCAGTACTTCACCTGGCTTCGATGGCGAGCTGGACGACTGAGAGGTTGCCGCTGGAGTGGCGGGGCGTTCCAGCGAGTAGGCGGTCCGCCGCGACGAGGATCGCCTTGCGCTGCGGGTCGGTCTCGGATGTCGTCCAGGAGGCGGTAGCGGTCGACATGCTCACTTCCCGTGGTCGTGACGGCGGATGATCGCGGAGCCGGTCGAGTTCGGCTCGTTCGCGGTGGTGGCGCAGCGACGGCGTGAGATGGTCGTCGACAACGTTTTGCAGCTCGGCGGCTTGCCGCCGGAGGTCGGCGATGTTCCGGTCGGTGTAGGCGATGTTCTGGCAGGTCGGCCGGCAGTCGTCTTGGTCTGGGGTGCGGCGGACGTCGTCCTCGGCGGGCCGGAGGTGGCACAGCGCTTTGGCCGGGTCGAACACGCTGGTCATGCCGCGGCCGGGGAAGATTTGCAGGAGCGGGTTGGTTACCAGGTCGCGGACGTGTGTGGCGCTGGTCAGCACGCGGCCGGCGAACGTCTGCTGGGCGGCGTTGACGCGGTGACGGTGCCGGTAGTTGTCGGCGGCTGGGCCGCTGACGTGTTCGCCCTGGGTGAGCTGGTGGTGGTTCGCGGCGAGGGTGTCGAGGCGGAAGAGCCAGTCCTCGTAGGCGTGCTCGTCGGGGAAGCCGGAGTCGTAGGTCCCGGCGTAGCCGAGGGTGATCTGGACGTGCAGGTGGCCGTACTGGATCGCGCCGGCGATGAGTCCGCGGAGCCGGCGGACGATGTGCCAGGCCAGCGTGCGCCGGAACCGGGACGCCGTGACCGGGCCGTGCGGATCTGCGGGGATCCGCTGGTCCGGCAGGCCCCGCCGATCGCAGCAGGTGTTGATCCACTCGATCAGGTTCTTGATGTCGCGGGGCAGGTCCCGGGCTGTGCGGCCTTGGCCGAAGCGCAGCTTGCGGCTCTGGTCGGGCCGAGCCTGGGCGTGGCCGATGCGGGTGGGGTGCAGCTCGGCGGTGAACAGCAGCTGGTGCGGGTGGAGCCGTTCAAGCACGGTGATGGCGGCGGCGACTGGCTGGATCGTGGTCCAGGGGTCGGGTCGTTGTTCACCGTCAGGAATCTTGTTGCCGTTCTTGTCGCGGGCGCTCTTCCAGTGCTTTCCGGTGACGGACCACAGCCCAGTGACGGGGTCGTGGCCGGCGCAGCCGCGTTCGAGGTTGAGCACCTCGCCGGTGCGCATCCCGGTCAGGTAGGCGATGACGATCATGGCGGCGGTGCTGAGTACGCGGGCCAGTTCGGCGGCCTCGTAGTAGCGGATCCGCGTGGTGCGCCAGGGCCGGTCGTGCAGGCGCCCGGTGATCGGGGTGTCCAGCAGCGCCGGCCCAGACAGGGGCAGGCGTGCGCCATCGACGATCCTCCACAATGGTCGCCCCGGCCGGAAGGCGTAATCGTCGAGGTTGAACAGCCGGCACAGGTGCGGCCAGTCGACGCGTTGCTGGCCGTCTGGCCCCGGCTTGCTGGGTAGCCCTTCGCCGGCCTTGTCGAGTCGGTCCAGCCAGCTCCGCAGGGCGGATTCGGCCTGGCGGGTGCTGGTGTGCTCCTTGGTGTAGCCGCGGGCGCTGTCGTGAGCGGACGGCGAGCGGCTCCAGAGGTGCAGGTATTCGTGGTAGCCGGTGATGATGTCATCGGCGAAGTCCTCGACGAAGCGCAGGCACCACATCAGCAGCGTCTCCATAGTGTCCGGCGCGATGCGCGGGGTGAGGTTCTCCCGGGGGCGCGTGGCGCCGCCGATCAGGTCCGATGGGCGGTCGTCGCCCCAGGGCGGCGCCTGCGGGAGCCGCAGGTGCTCAGGCAGCAACGGCCGGTATGACCAGAGCCGGCGCGTACCTCGACCAGCAGGCACGCGCGGTGGCCCACGGTGGCCTCCAGCGCCGCAACGTCGGCCGCGTAGTCGTCGAGGTCGTCGGCGGTGACGTCCGCGACGCGGGCGATGTCGTGGGCGTCGAGCCAGTGCAGGAACGCAGCCAGGCGCGGCAGGGCGAGGGCGATGCTGCGCAGGGCGAGTCGCCGGCCGCGGGTGGTGCGGTGGTTCGGGTCGTCGCGGTTGATGAGCTGCCAGATGTAGTGCTTGGCGTCCTCCCGGAACCTGGGGGACCGCGGTGAAGTTCATCTTCGAGTTGGGGATGTGCGCCTCGAACAGGCCGGGGCTTAGGTCCCACCAGTCGTCGGCGAAGACGGACTGCGGTTGCAGGCTCTCCGGGTTGAGTTGCCGGTCGGCCAGCACCGCAGTGTCCGCGGTCGGGAAGGCGCGGTGCCCGGTTGGGGCGGTGTTGACGATCGTCATCGCAGGTCCAGTTCTCGGCGCAGGAAACGATCCACGAGGGCGCGTTCGGAATCGGTGATCGCCTGGCGCGCGTCGGCGACCGCGACCGGTCCTGCCCGGTCGAGCAGGTCGGCGAGTTGGGCCTGCGGGCCGGCGAACCGCTGCGTCCAGCGCAGCGGTGTCATCGCCGCGCGGCGGGCGGCGAGCTCGTCGTGGACGAGAACCTGTGTGGGCAGGTGCTGCGGCGTCGCCCGGGCGCAGGGGCAGCTCAGGCAGAGCATGAACGAGGCCCGGCAGGGCTGGCCCGGGTCGTGTGGGCCGGTGTTGTCGATGCACCCGCCCAGCACGGTGTCCAACTTCCCGGCCAGCAACCGTTCAAGGGTCGCCGTGTCCATGCCGTGCCGGGCGGCGACGCGGGCGGGGTGTTCGCGGGCCTCGGCGATGTCCGCGGCGGACAACGCGCCGATCCTGTCGCGGGTCTTGGCCTTGGCGACCTCCTGCGCCAGCGCCGCCGCGACGACGCGTTGGTATTCGCCGAGGTTGCCGCGGTTGCGGGCCAGGTACTCGTTGGCCAAGGTCTGCTCGGTGTGCGCGACCGGCCGCTGATGCAGCTCGAGGTATGTCAGCCGCAGCCGCTGCAACGTGACCCCCAGCGGCGCCGCCGGGCTGCCATCGGTCGGTGGGTCGGCCAGCAGACCCTGCCGGCCGGCCCAGTTGGCGACCTGCACCGCGGTCAGCCCGGTGCGGAAGCTGCGGCCGACACCGCCTCCCCTGACAGCCCACCAGGCGATCAGCTTGTCCGAGCGCATCCGGCGGCGAGCCGGGCCGGCCAGATCGTGCAGCAGCATGTATTCTCCGAACGGGGTGCGCAGATCCTCGCGCGTCGCCTCGCCGGGATCGGCGGGAGCCGGCACCCAGTCGGGCAGGTCGACCAGCGCGAAGTCCATGTGCCGGTGCCGGCCTCGGCGCGGCTTGTCCAACTCGACGACCGCGGTGGCCGGGCCGCCGGCGTATCCGTCGGCCCGGTGGTGGACGGCGGGTGCGTTGAGGATCGTGGCCCGGTTCTGCCCGGTCAACGCGACCAGCAGGACCACGAAGGCGGCGATGTCGTCGACCGTGAGGTGCAACATGGCGAAGTGCCCATCGAGCGGGCCGAGAGCCCTGACCCACGAGACGGGCAACCGGTGGGTGTCGGCGTCGCGCGGAACGTCGGCGTCGCGGTCGATGAGGTCCAGTAGCCGTCCCCGGCGCCCGCTGTCCTGGGTTTCGTCGTCGAGTTCGCCCGCGCGCCAGCGACCGAGCAGTGCGCGGCCGGCGCGGATCCGCTGGGCGGCCTGGCGGACGTGGCGCCGGGCTGCGGCGAGGATGCGCGCGAACTCGTCGCGGCGGCCCGGGACGCCAGGCGCAGCAGCCAGCCGACCACGTCGTCGTCAGCCCGGGGCAGGTCGACGAGAGCGTCCGCGAACGTGTCGTGGATGAGGTCCTCGGCGGCGTCGCGGTTACCGGTGCGCACGCAGGCGTATCGACCGATCAGGTCGCGATAGCCCTCATATTTACCGAACTGATCTTGATGAGTGATCCGTGGGTCGAAGCTGCCTGCGGTTGGCCGTCACGGACGGTTGCCGCAGAAGATCTTGCATCTGGTGGCGTTCGGGCGTGTCGCGCGCCACAGAACTCCAGCGATCAGGTGGCGGGTTTGGCACGCTGCCCGGGGCCATCGTGCCGGAGCAGGCCCTGGGCCGTGGGAACCTTCACCGCCGTCCATGAAGCCTGGTGGGCGGAGACGCGCCGCAAGCACGGGGACGCGGCTGGCGCCCGGGTGCCGGAGTGGCGCCTGATCAACGTGCCGGAAACAGGGACGCGATGTCGATACCGGCCGAGCGCATTCTTGCCTCAAACAACGCCGTCAGTCGGGTCCAGGCCGGCTTGTGCTCTTGTCCGTGGTGGGTGAGCAGGCTGTACCGGATCGCGCCGTCGGTGCGGGCCTGGAGTCCGGCCGGGATGGGCAGCAGCCAGGGATGGGCGAGATAGTGGTCGGCCATGGCTGTAGCGAGTTCGTCGACCCGGGGGTCGTCGGGTTCCCACTCGGCGGCACACCACATGCGCTTGATCAAGGACATGTACTGAGGGTCGTCGAGGGCGCGCTCGATCCGGGTGAGATAGTCGTCGAAGCCCTCCGGCACCAGGGCCCTGATCAGCACCAGGCCCTCCCGGGCCATCGTCACGTCGTCCGGGGTGAAGCCGAGATCGGGGGCCCTGTCCAGGAGCGTGAGAGCACGGTCAGGCAGCAGTGCCCGGTCGCCGGTGGCGAGCCGGTGCAGCATGTCACGCCGCGCGATCAGATCGTCGATCCGGTCATTGACGCGCCGTTCGACGTCGACGAGCGCGGCGGCGAACCGGTCAGGATCGGCGCCACGGATCACCCCGATCTCGGCCAGCGGTACGCCGGCGGCGGCCAGCGTCCGGATCTGGACCAGCCGCAGCAGGTCGGCCGATCCGTAGCGTCGGTAGCCGGAGGCATCGCGGCGGGGTTCGTCGATCAGACCCTGCTTGTGGTAGTGCCGCACGGTCTTCACCGTGACGCCGGCGAATGCCGCCGCCTGGCCGATCGTGACACCGTCGGTCATCTGCTCAGCCAACCTCGTGATCGTGGGGTGTGCCGGCGAGCTCGCGAACCGCGTCGGCGACGGCACGGAAGTCCTTGCGCAGGATCTTGCTGTGGTTGCTGGCGACCTTCGCAGTCACCTTGATGTACGGGTTGCGGGCGAGCACCGGGTCCAGGCTGGCGCGCATGCGTTCCATCTCCTCCCGGCTGGCTCCGAGGTTGGCACCCGTGGCGACCAGGCACCGGACCGGGAAGGTCACACCGTCCAGGATCGGGCCGAGGGCGGCGCAGATCTCGATGAGCTCGATGTTGCTTGCCGCATGCTCCTCGGCGGACATCCGCGCGGCCATGCCCAGCGGGGCGAACACCGGCAGCAGCCAGCCCCACCGCCGCCACATCCGCCGGACCCGTTCCACGGTGACGGGGTCGGTGAAGTCGCACGGGTACGCGCCGTCCACGGACACCACCCCCAGGACCCGGTCCGGATTCCGGCTGGCCCAGTGCAGCGCGACCGGCGCGCCGTAGGACCAGCCGACCAGAAGCGGCCGGTCCACGCCCCTGGCCGCAAGGACGGCGCCGACGTCACGGACGTTGGCCTCGAACGAATAGTCCGCCGAACGCCTCGATCGGCCGCGGGCCCGCATGTCGTAGGTGATGTGCCGGTAGTCGCTGCCGAGTGCGGCGATGACGCGCCGCCAGTACGACTGAGTGGCGAACTGGCCATTGAGGTAGACCACGCACTGGCCGGGCCCACCTGTGTCGGTGACGGCCAGCGCGGTGTCGTCGACCGGCACCATGCCGGTCCAGGTGGAGTTCAAGTTGGTCACACGTTCAGCGTGCACCCTGACCTAAGGTCAAGGTCAAGGTCCGCGTGACACCGCGGCTCACCAGCGAAGTCCGGTCACGCCCCTGCGAACTCGCTCTGCGACGACGGCTCCGCACTCCATGTTCGCCGCGACCTGATCGACTACGCTGCCCTGCGCCAGCGCCTGACTAAACCGACATAGCGTCTCTGGGCACTGTCGTCGACAAGAGCGGATGGGCTGAAAGATCAGGTTTCGGACGTGGATCGTCCGGTGGCGGCGCGGAAGTCGGGCATGCCAAGGTGTGTGACGGTGTGTCTGGCGGCGATCGCGCTCATCGCCTCCAGCTTGCGGTCGGCGGCGGCGAGACTGGCCTCTATCGCGGCGACCTCGCCGAGCCAGCCGTGCTCCTTGGCTTCCTGCATCCTGTCGAGCAGGTTGGTGCGGATCTCTTTCAGCCTGGGCATCTGGTCAGGATCGGGTCGAAGCTGCGGGCACCTGACGCATGCATGCTCATGGATGCATGTGGTGCCGTAGTCGCGAGTGCAGACACCGAGGGCGACCTTGCGTTTGTCAACAGGGTGACCCAGGAACTCGTCCCACTCCTCCGGTCTCAGGTCGCGGTACTCTTCGCTGGGACGCTGCGCGCGGCGGCGGGCGATGAACGCCCGGTGGTGGTTGATGACGTCCTCGGGGTAGATCGCGTTGTAGCCAATTGTGGTATCGAGAGTCTGGTGACCGCAGATGGCCGCGGCGATGTGTGGCGGTAGCCCGCTGCGGATGGCGTCGGTCACGAAGAGCCTACGAAAATCGTGCGGGGTGAAGGACAACGGCGCGTTGGCCGCGTCGGTCAGCCCACTGGCGGCGACCGCGCGGTTGAGGCAAGCGCTGACGTAGGCCCGGGGCATGTGCCGATGTTCGGTGTTGAAGGTGCGCTGGAACAGGAACGGCATCGGCGGGCTCCACACCAGCTCCAGCTCATCGTAGGCGCTGACCAAGGGGATGGCCGCGTTCACGCCGCGCACGCGGTGGATGATCGCGGTGAGGACCTCGCCGAGCTCCGGCGAGACGAGCAGCAGCCGTTCGGCGTCGGTCTTCGACGGCGCGACCTGCAGCATGGGGACGACCTCGCCGGTGGTGGGCAGGGTGTAGGCGACGAAGCTGTGGTGCGTCAGTTCGAGCACTTCCTCGATGCGCATGCCGGTGTGCCGCAGGACTTCGACCAGTGCCCAGGACCAGAACGCGTCTGCTTCCTCGAAGGTGACGTCGTGCGTGCGTCCACTGTCGACATCCATGCAGCGGACGTGTGTGCCGCGCACGCGACGGCATCGTCGCATGCGGCGTGCCGCAGCGGTGAACTCGGTCTCCGGTGGTACCTGCCGGGCGGCGTCGAACAGGGTGACGGCGTCGCGATGGCGTCGGGTGACCGCGTCGACGAGAGCGGGCAGCGCCGGCAGCAGCGTACGGGTGCGTTGGTCGATGCGGGCCTTGCGGGACGCGATCTGCTTGCGCTGGTCGCATTCGGCGTCGCGGATCGGGCACGGTGCCACCCAGCGACTCCAGCGTGCGGGGTCGTCTGCCGCCCACCGGGCCAGGTCGCGGTAGAGGGCCCGGACGCTGAGCAGAAGAGCTGCGTTGCTGGCGCGGGGCCGCAGCTGGCGGCCGTCGCGATCCCATACGAACCGGGACCGTTCCTTCCACGCCGCGGCCACCGCCGGGTCCAGGTTGAGGGAGTCGATGCCGGGGTGATGGTTCTCCAGGTCTTTCCAGAACAGCTTGGCCAGGTCGCACGCGGTGCTGACCACGGTGGCGTAGTCTCGCCCGGCGACTAGCTCGCTGATGTAGTCGACCAGCAGGTCACGGATCTGGCCGTTGCTGATGGCGTACTGGTCGACGAGTTCGGCCGGGGTCTTCTGGCTGCGGACCACGACGTTCTGCAGCCGCGGGCGGCGGGTTGGGGCCGAAGACACCAGCCCGGGCCAACAGCAGGTAGCTCTGCGCCCCGCTGCAGGACGAGTCGTTGGCGGACAGCGCCTCGCGTAGTTCGAGGCAGTCGCCGATGGTGACGTCGCGAACTAGGCCACCCTTGCGCATCATGATCCAAGTGACGCTGTTGAGTCCGTGATGGCGCTCGAACGCGGTGGGGTGGCCGGGGTGCTGGCACTGCGCGGCGAGCAACACGAAGCCCTCGGGATCGACGGCGGTACGGAAGTTTTGAGGCGCGCGGAACATCGGCATGCGGATCAGCCACCGGTAGCTGGGACGAACCACCTGCCCGCACAGCAGCATCATCATGGCGCATGCCATGAGACGGTCATGGTGCCCGGCTCGTTCGCCCCGCTGCGCCAGCCACCGGCCGGGCAGATCCCGCCAGCCTCGGCCGGCATCCTCAGCGCCACTGTTGTGCCATCGCTGCTGCCAGGTCGTCCCGGGCTGCTCGGCCAGCCAGCTCAGCAGATGCCGCAGGCCGAGCCGGTAGGCCCGCTTCGCGTCCGGGTGACGCACGCCGGTCGGCAGGGCCATCACGTGTTCGATGACCGCGTCTCGCGGCAGGCAGGTCTGCGGCCAGCGTTCGGCCGGCACACGCGGCCGCTGACCTTCCGGCAATCGCGGCACCAGCCGGCCCGCGGTGACCGGCGCCGCATCGAGCACGGCTGTGGCGCTCACCGCTCGGCACCGCCTCGTCCGGCGTTGCCCAGGAGCGTAGCCAACACCTCGGGCCGGTAGCCCGGTGCTGTCGGGGCGGGCACCGGCGGCTGCTTGCCTCGGCGGGCATGGTGCGCCAGGACCTGGGCGACCACCTCTCGGATCGACGCAGAGACTCCGAGGTTGCCGTTCCCCCGTGCGGCAACCTCGGTTTGCGGGCAGGCTCGCGACTTGGATGGCCGGGGTTGGTGCGCCGAAGCGTCCGACGCAGCGTTTGTTGTTGGGTTACGCGCCGCCGTGATCGTCTTCTGTTGGGTTACCCGGCCGGATTCTGTTGGGGCTGGTCAGGCAGCGCCGACCCGGTGGGCGGACTCGCGGTATCAGCTGGCAGCGCGTTGCCGACATCGCTGGCGATCAGGTCGCGGGCCAACTGCTGCACCCTGGGCCTCTAACGGATCTCCTGCGAGGTCCCGTTCAGCGGTCATCAGCGTCTGGAACGCTGCCGCCGGCCGACCGTTGCCCGAGACGGTCTATGGTTCCTTTCTGGTCGGAGTTTCGCGTGTGTTCGTCCGCGTGTGTTCGCAGATCCGAATCGCAGCCCCCGCTTCATCGGCGGATTCCTTCGGTGGTCGCCCGTACACCGTGATGGCCGCGTTGGATGACCGGTTCAGCAGCTGGTGGTGTGCCGGATGGTGATGGCTGTGGCGTCGTCGGAGGCGGCGACGATGACGGAGACGTCTGCGGTGCGGTAGGCCACCCGGTTGGCGGTGGTGGTGTAGGGACGCGCGTCGGGGGGTAGGTGGCCGGCGAGCCGGTCGGCGAGGTCGCCGCTGCTGGTGGGTTGGCTGATTGCGGTGGTCGTGACCACGTTGCCGCCGGCCGGGCAGGGCAGGGTCTGCTGGCGTAGCTGTTCGGGGGTCGTGCCGAGGGTGGTCAGGAGGCTCCGCACTGCCGTGACGGCGTCGCCGGCCGGTGCTGCGCCCGCCGGATCGGGTTGGCGGGCCGGTGTGGTGCAGCCGGTGCGGGCGCTGGCGACCACCCAGCCGTCGCCGAGGCGGCGGACCGAAAGTTGTACGCCGTGACCGGCGTCGGCCAGCAGCGGGGCGGTCTGGCCGTCGGGTACGGCGGGGCGTTGGGCGTGGTAGTCGCTGGGCAGGCCGGCTGCGATACGGGCGATGAGAGCGTCCTCGTCGCCGGGCTGGGTGTACATGTCCGCGGCGCGGGTGAACTCACCACCGCTGATGAGTGGGCCGGGGGAACACTGGGCGGCCTGAGCGATGCCCGCCACCGCCACGGCGGCGCCGTCGCCGGCTGCGATGACGGCGGCGGATATGGCGCGGTCCAGGTAGGGCAGGTCGTCGCTGACGGTGGGCTGGCGGTTGACGTAGGCCCGCCACAACGTGTAGCCGGCTGCGGCCTGCGCGGCCAGGGCGACGACCACAATCGTGACGAAGAGCAGCCGCGTCCGGTTCGACATGCACCCATGCTGCCGCACGGGTTGGCCGGCCGGGCACTAACCGCTACGGTTTGTTGCGTGGTGACGCAAGAACCCTTCGAGCCGGTGATGGATGTGCTGCGGGCGTTGGCCGAGCCGACCCGGTTGCGGTTGGTGTGGGCGCTGGCTGGCCGGGAGCATTCGGTCGGGGAGCTGGCCGAGTTGGTGGGTGCGCATGTGGCGGCGGTGTCGCAGCACTTGGCCAAGCTGCGGGAGGCGGGCATGGTGGCTGCCCGCCGGGACGGCACCCGCATCTTCTACCGCGTGGCCACCCCGTACCTGGCTGATCTGCTGGACCAGCTCGTCGTGGTGGGCGGGCACGTCTCCGGCGACCTGGACCTGCCGCGCCCGTCGACACCGTCGCCGTCAGCGGTGGTACGGCGAGCCGCGACATCGAGGGCGCGGCAGGTGCGCACCCGCCCGCGCGCCGTCGAGGCGTAACGACCTCTGCCGCGACCGTTCAGCCACCCGTCGGGTTATTTGCGTCGCGGCGCAAGTTCTGGCACACTTCCAGCGGCCCCCGAGGTGGGGCGCGTTGCAGGGGAGGTGGTCCAGCCGTGCGTAGCTGTGATCCTCCCTCCAGTCCGTGCCCCCGGCCGGCGATCGGCCGCTGACGGTCGGCCGGTCCGGGGTACGGGTGCGCGTCGCCTCAGTGCTGCGCCGCCGATCGTCGTTTCGTCGCCGGCTGGCCGGGCGCCGTGCCGGATCCCGCGTCGACATGCGCCAAGGGCTGTGTCCGCCCACCCGATGGGGGTCGTCATGATGTCGTTGAGGCCGTCGAGGCCGCTGACCCGGGCCCGGGTCCGCTCGCTGCTGCCGGCTCGACTGCCGTGGGTGCGTACCCAGTTCGGCTGGGTCGATCTGGTGGTGCTGGCCGCGGTGGTGGTCGGGTTCTACGTGGCGTTGCGGGTGGGGCGCGGCGCGACGGTGTCGTTCACTCCGGACCAGCCGCTGAACATCGACACCGACCCGGCCAACCTGCCCTACTACGCGGTGCGCAGCCTGCTGCGCATGTTCGTCGCGCTGGCGCTGTCGACCGGGTTCAGCCTCGTCTACGCCTACACCGCGGCGCGCAGCCGTCGGCTGGAGACGGTGCTCATCCCGGCGCTGGACATCCTGCAGTCGGTGCCGGTGTTGGGGTTCCTGACCATCGCGGTGACCACCCTGGTCGGGCTGTTCCCGCACTCGCTGCTCGGGCTGGAGCTGGCCGCCGTGTTCGCGATCTTCACGTCGCAGGCGTGGAACATGACGTTCAGCTTCTACCACTCGCTGATCACCTTGCCGCGGGAGCTGGATGAGCTGTCGCGCAACCTGCGGCTGTCACGGTGGCTGCGGTTCTGGCGGATCGAGGTACCCAACGGGGCGATCGGCCTGGTGTGGAACGGCATGATGTCCTTCGGCGGGGGCTGGTTCTTCCTGGTCGCCGCCGAAGCGATCAGCGTGCTGCACGCCCAGTACACCCTGCCCGGGGTGGGTGCCTACGCCGGTGCGGCTATCCAGCGGGGCGACCTGCGCGATGTCGGGCTGGCGATCGTCACCATGGCCGTCACGGTGGTCGGGGTGAACTTCTTGTTCTGGCGGCCGTTGACCGCGTGGGCGGAGAAGTTCAAGCAGGAACAGGCCGAAGCGAGCGAGGTGCAGCGTTCGATCGTGCTGGACTTCCTGCGCCGCTCGCACTGGCCCCAGCTGCTGAGTCCGGCCCGGCGCCGCCTGGTGGGCTGGCTGAACCGGTCCGGGCGGGTCTTCGGCACCGATGACCGGCCGCTGCGGGCCTCGCCGGCGCGTCGGCTGGCCGGCGATGTCGCCTTCGCCGCCGCGGTCCTGGCCGCGATCGGGTGGGGTGTGGCCAGCATGGTCGGCTACCTGCACGCCAGCACCGGCCTGACGGTCTTCGTCGAGCCGCTGCTGCTGGGTCTGCTCACCTTCGCCCGGGTCGTCGTGCTCGTGGTGGTCGCGACCATCGTGTGGGTGCCGATCGGTGTCCGCATTGGGCAAAGCCCGCGGCTTGCCCGCATCGCCCAGCCGGCGGTGCAGGTGCTGGCCAGCTTTCCGGCCAACTTCCTGTTCCCGCTGGCCACCTGGGCGTTCGCGAAGTCCGGGCTGAGCATCGATGTGGGCGGGATCGTCCTGATGGCGCTGGGCGCGCAGTGGTACATCCTGTTCAACGCCATCGCCGGTGCGATGGCCATCCCGACCGACCTGCGCGAGGCGATGGACAACCTGCGGGTGCGTGGCTGGCAACGCTGGCGGCGCCTGATCATCCCGGCGATCTTCCCGTACTACGTCACCGGCGGCATCACCGCCTCCGGCGGAGCGTGGAACGCCTCGATCGTGGCCGAGGTGGTCGCGTTCGGGTCCACCACCCTGACCGCGCACGGCCTGGGCGCCTACATCGCCGGCGCTACCGAGTCCGGCGACTACCCGCGCATCATCGCCGGGATCGCGGTCATGGCCGGCTATGTGGTGGCGCTCAACCGGTTGTTCTGGCGGCGGTTGTACCGGCTGGCCGAGGCCCGCTACTCACTCGCGTGATCTAGGAAGGGTGTGACGATGACCGCGACCACGAACCAGGTGCTGCTGGCCACCGACGGGCTGACCAAGTCCTTCGCCGGCGCTGACGGGGAGCTGCCGGTGCTGGCCGGCATCGACGTGCAGATCCGCGAGGGCGAGATCGTCGCCCTGTTGGGCCGGTCCGGGTCGGGCAAGTCCACGCTGCTGCGCTGCCTGGCCGGCCTCATCGCACCGTCGGCCGGCACCGTCAGCTACCAGGGCGCCATGCTGCGCGGCTCCAACCCCGGTACCGCGATGGTGTTCCAGACCTTCGCGCTGCTGCCCTGGCTAACCGTGCAGCAGAACGTGGAGCTGGGCCTGGAGGCCCGCGGAATGGCCGACGCCGCGCGGGCCGAGGCGGCGCTGAAGGCGATCGACCTGATCGGGCTGGACGGGTTCGAGTCCGCCTACCCCAAGGAGCTGTCCGGCGGGATGCGCCAGCGGGTCGGGTTCGCCCGCGCCCTGGTCGTGGAGCCCGATGTGCTGCTCATGGACGAGCCGTTCTCCGCCCTGGACGTGCTCACCGCCGAGAACCTGCGCGGGGAACTGCTGGAACTGTGGACCTCCGGCCTGTTCCCGACCAAGGCGATGGTGGTGGTCACCCACAACATCGAGGAGGCCGTCCTGCTCGCCGACCGGGTCCTGGTGCTCGGCTCCCGACCCGGGACCATCAAGGCCGAGTACCCGGTCGACCTGCCACGCCCGCGCCCCCGCGACGGCAAGGACTTCGACGGCCTCGTCACCACCATCTACGCCACCATGACCGGCCGCCCCGCCCACACCCCGACAGTCGAGCGGACCCGGCGCACGCCGGGTAACACCCCGCTGCCGGCGGCCACCGTCGACGGCGTGTCCGGCCTGGCCGAGATTCTCGCCACCCACGCGGGGCCCGTCGACATCGCCGACGTCGCCGACGACCTCGGCCTCGACGTCAACGACCTGCTGCCCATCGTCGACGCCCTGGAAATGCTCGGCCTGGCCACCGTGGAGACCCGCAGCGTCGAGCTGACCGACATCGGCGTCGAGTTCGCCACCGCCGACGTGCAGAACAGCAAGGAGATCTTCGCCGCCGCCGCGGCCCAGGTCCCGCTGGTGCACACCATC
>JAEHDK010000409.1 GCA_016880465.1 Micromonosporaceae bacterium | reverse complement strand
GCCACCGCGGCTTCGAACGCCTGGTCCAGCCCGTCGCTGTCCGGATCGCTGAATTGTGTGCCCTGCGCGTCCAGGCCGCGCACTACGGGCGCGCCTCGAGCAAATCTCGGCTCCACCGACGCGGCAACGCCCGCCTTGCCAGACAGGGCCTGCGCCAGAGTCGGCGCCGTGGCGGTGCGGGATCGGGCGGTGTCGGCGTCAATCTGCAACCGCGGGCCGACCAGCTCCCGGAACTGTGTCAGCGCCTGCTGCTTCGCCTGCGGTGCCAGGCGCTCCCAGGCGGCCCGGCGATCCGGCGTGGAGCCCGGAACCGCGTTCGTGGGCAGCGTTGGCTCGGGGCGTGCGGCGAGACTGGTGCCCTGGCTGGCGCTGGGCCCTGCCTGGGCAGTGCCCGGAGGTGCCGCCATCCCGGCCGTGAGAACTAGCGCGGCCACGGCCGTATAGATCGCGGATATTCGCCAGTTTCTTGTCACAATGATCACCTCTTTCAAGATGGTATGCCTTACCAAGAAACCTATGAATTGCAAGCTGTGAATAGATAGGGGTAAAGAGAACGGAACTGCGCTCGCCAACAGCCCTGGACGGACCTGATATGCAACCGGTAGAATAGTGCCTACTTTTGTGAGCCATGCTCAGCGTCGCTGAGGATGCCGGGCGGGTTCTCGGGACGGCCGACAGGTACGGCAGAGTCTGCATGCCGCCGGGCATTGTGTCGGTCATCAAGGGCGGTCAACGCCCACAACGTCGCCCGGTCGCTATGGCGGAACTGTCCGACGCTGGTTGCACCCGGACTCTGCCGCTGACCGCGGTCCTTGGCGACCCGTTGTGCTGGGCCCGCTCGAAGAGCTCAGTGGTGATCAGCGATGGTGACGATGGCGGGCCGGGGTGGGGACCGCTGACCATCCTCTGCCGCCCGGGCTGGACGCTGCCCCAGATCAGTGACAGCCCGGGGCTCCGGGAGTGTGGTGAGCCGACCGCACTCCCGGAGCCCCGGACAATGAACGAACCATCCCGACGCATCAGGCGCTGGGTCCGCCGAACATCGGGCAGGGTCTGCTATCCGATCGACACCTGCGAGAAGTCCGGCCGGCCGTCGACCGGCATCTGGAACCCCTGGACCTTCTTGCGGATGGCGAAGTTGTTCTTCAGATCCACCGGGAAGACACCAACCGCGTCGTCCCAGATGATTTTGGCGGCCTGCGCGTACAGCGTCTTGCGCTCGTTCTGGTCCAGCGACTGGCGGGCCCGAGCCAGGATCGAGTCCAGGGCGCTGTTGCAGTAACCCATCCGTTTCGCGGCACAGGTGTACAGCCGGTTCAGCGTGAAGTCGGCGTCCCCGGTGCCGGTGGTGTTGGTCTGCAGGTTCAGATCCCAGTTCAGCGCGCCGAAGTCCTTGAGCCAGGTGGCCCGCTCCTTCTCCTGAGGCTCAACCTTGACGCCGACCTTCGCCCAGTCCGAGATGAACGCCTGGGCCATGGCCCGGATGTTCGGTCCGCCTTCCAGCGGCCATTGCATCCTGGTGCTGAAGCCGTTGGGGTAGCCCGCCTCGGCGAGTAGCCTCCTGGCCAGATCTGGATCGTACGAGTACGGCTGCAGCCCGGTCGCGCCGAACACCGACTGGGTGATCGGTGCCTTGGCCACCGTGCCCAGATCTCCGAAGAGTCCGCCGACCGCGCCCGACACGTTGACCGCATGCCACATCGCCTGGCGTACCTTGACATTGTCGAACGGCTTGTTGTTCTGGTTGAACCAGATGAAGTAGTAGTTGTAGCTCGGGCCGGTCCCGTAGGTGATGCCGTCGGCGCCGGATACCTCGCTCACCTGGTCCGGCGGGATCGACGCCAGCACGTCGACCTCGCTGTTCTTCAGGGCGGTGATCCGCGCGGAGATCTCCGGCATGTCGAGGATCTCGACCCTGGCCAGCTTGGCCTTCGGTCCCCAGTAGCCGTCGTTGCGGGTGAGCACCACCTTGTCGTCCGGGCTGAACGACTCGACGGTGAACGGCCCGGTGCCGACCGGCTTCTGCCAGTACGTATCGCTGGTGACCTTGTCACCCTGCCCGATGAACACCAAGGACAGGCTGCTGGGCAGGGTACCCAGTGGCGACGAGGTGTGCACGGTCACCGTACGGTCGTCGGTGGCGTCGATCCCGGTGATCGCAGCAAGCAGCGGCTGCAATGACCCCTTGAGGCTGATCAGCCGATCTAGCGAGCCTTTGACATCTTTGGCGGTGAACGCCGTCCCATCGCTGAACTTCACCCCGGCACGGAGATGGAGGACCCAGGTCTTCTGGTCGGGGTTCTCCCATGACGTGGCCAACTTCGGCGCCGGTTGGCCATCCTTGATGGTGGTCAGCGTCTCCAGCACCTGTTGAACCGTGGTCTGGACTGCTTCCTCGGCAGGGAATTGCTGAACGTCCAGCGAGACCGGGAACAGCTGCGGCGCGTACCGCAGCACTTGGGGCCCGCCGGTCGGGGTGTCGGAGCTACCGCTACAGGCGGCAAGGCCCGCCACGAGCACGACCGCGGCCAGCAGGCTGCCGGCCCGATGTTGTCTGATCACTGCCTCTCTCCTTCGTTCAGCACGATGGCCGCGGCGGTCACCCCGGCCGGCTGGTTAAGGGGTCCGGACAGCCGTCGCGCGGTCTGCGATGACTGCTGCCCGACCGCAATGGCGGATCCGGATGGCAGGGTGAAGGTCGCCGCCACCGGCTTGTGGTCCGACGGCGCGCTCCCCGCCGAAAAGAACTCGACAACCTCGCTGGCCCTGGCGACCACCGGGCCACGGAAGAAGATCCAGTCGATTGCCTTGGCCGGCGACTCCAGCGGCGACAGCCGCGTGCCACGGGTATTGGTGAACGGCAGCGGTGACACCGGGTGGGTGACCGGCGACGTCCGCCCGAGCGCACTGAACGAGTCGGTGAAGCCGCCGTTGCCGAACACCCACAACGGTTGTCCTATATCGTTGATGTCCACAGTGAACAGACACGGCCCGGCACCGGCGACCTCGTCCAGCGCCGCGACCACCCGCGCTGCCTGCCCAGTCCGTCGGTTCCGCCGATCCTGGCGTTCTTGTGCGTGGCCTGGCCAGGTCAGATGTGCGGTGGAGAACACCAAAGGTGGCAGCCCACCGGCCAATGGTTGCAGCCGCACCCAGAACAGCCTGGCATTTCTGTCGAGAATGCCGACGTCCTGCGCGCCGGACTCGATCGGCTCGAACAGCTCCCGCCGCCACCACAGATTGCTCTGCGTCGCCCAGCCGGGAAACTCGTCACCCACTCTGGCGTGTCCGGCCAGTACCTCGTCCACCACCGCGCGCGAACGGGGACGTAGTTCCTGGGTAGCCAACAGGTCCGGTGGCCGGATCCGGAAGAACTCGCGGATAGCCGGCTCGCGCTGCTCCAGGTGCGTGTCGCCCCACAGGTTGTACGTCATCGCGACGAACGTGAACGACCCGGTCAGCATGCTGGTCCTTTCCGATTCAGTCAGCGCTGGCTGCGGGCGCGGCCGCCGCGGTCGGCGTGTTGTATTCGACCAACGCGGCGCCTGCCGGCCCGTCGCCGTAGCCGAGCACGGTGAGCGAGGCGTTGACCGGCGCCGCAAAGCCGGCGTGACCGGGTACCGGCAGTCGCAGGGCGGCCGCGGCGGCGACCCGGATCGGGCCGCCGTGGGTGAAGACGACGACGGTGGCAGGCGAAGCGTGGGCCGCCCCACGGGCCACCGCGGCTGCGGCATCGGCGAGCGCCTGGCACACCCGCGCGCGCAGCTCGGCGAACGTCTCGCCACCACCGCGCCGCAGGTCGACGCCGCTGCCGGAAGCCGCCAGATCGCCCGGGTACGCCTCGGCTATCTCGCCGAACGTCCGGCCGGTCCAGCCGCCGACATGGATTTCCCGCAACCGGGCGTCCGGCTTGGCATCGATGTCCAGCCGGTGCAGGTACTCGTTCGCAGTATCGCTGGCCCGCGGCAGGTCGCTCGTCACGACCAGGTCGGGTGTACCGAATCGGGTCAGCAGCACTGCCGCGGCCGTCCTCGCCTGCGCTACCCCGGTGACCGTCAGGCCGGAGTCGGCCTGCCCCTGATAGCGGTCCTCCACGTTCCACCGCGATTCGCCGTGCCGGACGAGCACGAACCGCACCGGCCGGCTCATGCCGCGCTGCCGGTAGCCGCGGGCCTGCCGGGCAGCCCGGTCATGGCCGTACCACCGCAGCCGTCCTGGCCCGCGCCGGCAGCTCCGGGAAGTGGCAGGCGGACCGGTGCCCGGCCAGCCGATCGACGAGCGCCGGCTCCGCTGCGGCGCATTGCTGCTGTGCCTTCCAGCAGCGGGTTCGGAACCGGCAACCGGACGGCGGCGACATCGGTGACGGGATGTCGCCGGCCAGGACAACCTGTTGGCGGTGCGGCGCCGCCCAGGGGCGGGGTACCGGCACCGCGGACAGCAGCGCCTGCGTGTACGGGTGCACGGGAGCGGTGAACATCTGCGCGACCGTTCCGGTTTCCACCACCTTGCCGAGGTACATCACCACCACCTCGTCGCTGATGTGCCGCACCACGGACAGGTCGTGGGCGATGAACAGGTACGTCAGCCCCAGGTCGGCCTGCAGGTCCACGAGCAGGTTCAACACCTGGGCCTGGACGGAGACGTCCAGTGCGGATACCGCCTCGTCGCAGATCACCAGCCGCGGTCGCAGCGCCAGCGCTCGAGCGATGCCCACCCGCTGGCGCTGACCGCCGGAGAACTGGTGCGGATACCGGTCGGCGTGGTCCGGGTTCAGCCCGACCCTGGCCAACAGGTCCTTCACCTCGGCGGTCCACCGGCCGCGCGGCACCACTCCGGGATGGATGGCCCACGCCTCGCTGATGATCTGCGCCACCGTGAGCCGTGGATTCAGCGCCGCGTACGGGTCCTGGAAGATCATCTGAATCTGCCGCCGCGCGCGCCGTAGTTCCGCACCGGACAGGTCCGGCAGGTCGCGGCCGTCGAAGACCACCCGGCCGGACTCGGGCCGTTCCAGGCCGATGATGGTGCGTGCCAACGTCGTCTTGCCCGAACCCGACTCGCCGACCACGCCCAGCGTCCGGCCGGCGGCCAGCTCGAAGGAGACGCCGGAGACCGCCTGGACCCGGCCCACCTCGCGACGCAGGAACGCGGAACGGATCGGGAAACTGGTGTACAGATCCCGGACCGACAACAGCGGGTCAGCCGGACCGGCCATCGGCAACCACCTCCTCGGCGTGGTGGCAGGCGGCGCGGTGCGACTCGGGCCCGGTGGGTACCGGCAACAGGTCCGGTTGGCTGGCGCGGCATGCCTCGGTGGCGAACCCGCACCGGGGGCGGAATCGGCAACCGCTCGGTAGCCGCAGCAAGTCCGGCGGTGACCCGGTAATGGGGGTCAACCGCTCGCGTGGCCCAGCCAGGCCCGGAATGGAGGCCATCAGGCCGCGGGTGTACGGGTGAGCCAGTGTCTGGTAGACCTCCCGCAGCTCGCCGGTCTCCACCACCCGGCCGGCGTACATCAGCATCACCCGATCGGCGACCCCGGCCACCAGGCCCAGGTCGTGGCTGATGAGAATCAGCGACATCCGGTGCTCTGCCTTGAGGTCCGCCAGCAGCTGCATGATCTGGGCCTGCACTGTGACATCCAGCGCGGTGGTCGGTTCGTCGGCGATGAGCAGCCGAGGCCGCAGGGCTAGTGCCATCGCGATCATCACGCGCTGCCGCATGCCGCCCGAGAACTGGTGTGGGTAGTCATCGACCCTGCGCGCGGCCGCCGGAATACCCACCCGCTCCATCAGCTCGATGGCCTTACGTCGCGCCTCCGCCCGGGAGGCACCACGGCGGCGTCGAAACAGTTCGCCGATCTGCACGCCGACCCGCAGCACCGGATTGAGGGAGCTGAGCGGATCCTGGAAGACCATGGCCAGCTCGGTCCCGCACAGCCGGCGGGTGTAGGATCTCGGACGGGCCAGTAGGTCGGTTCCGTCGTAGTTGATCCGCCCGCTGACCACCCGCCCCGCCGGTCCCGGCACCAACCCCATGAGGGCCTGCGCCAGAGCGCTCTTGCCGCTGCCCGTCTCCCCGAGTACGGCCAGCGTCTCTCCCTCGGCCACGTCGAGGCTGACCCGGTCGACCGCGGTGATGGTTCCGGCGCGAGTACCGAACTGCACCGTCAGGTCCTGTACGGACAGCAGCGGGCGGCTCGGCGCGGGGCGGCCGGTGGCGGGGAGTATCGCGGTGCCGTCCATCACAGGCTCGTCATCCGCGGATCGAACCGGTCGCGCAGCGCGTCTCCCAGCACCCCGAAGCTGATCACCAGAACGGCCAGGCCGATCCCGGGGATGGTCGAGATCCACCACGCATTCGACAGGTAGTCCCGCCCATTGGCGATCGTCACGCCCCAACTCGGCGTGCTCGCCGGGCTACCCAGACCGAGGAAGCTCAGCGACGCCTCGGCCAGGATCACGTGCCCCAGTACGACGGTCGCGACCACCACGATCGGCGCGGTGCAGGACGGCAGGATCGTACGGGTCATCAGGTGCCACGTCCGCGCGCCGAGGGTACGCGTGGCATCCACGAAGTCCCGCCGCTTGATGCCGAGCACCTGGCTACGGGTGACCCGGGCGAACGTCACCCAGTTGGCGATCGACAGGACGATGACCAGGTTCACCACGCTCGGCCCGAGGATCGACGCGATGAAGATGGCCAGCAGGATCGACGGAAAGGTGAGCTGGATATCCGCCAGCCGCATGAGCACCGCGTCCACCCAGCCACCGAAGTACCCGGCCAGCACGCCGACGGTCACCCCGATGAAGCCGGCCAGCAGGAGGGTCGCCACGCCGACGGTGATCGACACGCGGGCGCCCTGCATCATCTGTGCGAGCACGTCCTGACCGACCTGGTCGGTACCGAAGACGGCAAGGCTTCCGTCCGGCAACCTGGTGCCCGGGGGCTTCAGCCGGAACCCGAGGTTGGTCGCGACCGGGTCGTACTTCAGTAGTATCGGCCCGATCACCGCGGCCACCACGAAGCACGCCACGACCAGCAGCGAGCAGACGATGCGCAGCCCTCCGGGCCTGCCTCGGGTCCGCCCCGCCGGGGGCGGGAGGTCGTCCGGCCCGGCGGCCGGCCCGTCGTCGGTGACCTGCGGCATGCCCGCAGCGGACCCGTCCATGCTCACCGCCCCAGCCGCACGCGCGGGTCGAGGTAGCCGTACAGGGTGTCCACCACCAGGTTGATCGCCACAAAACCCGCCGCGATCAACAGGATCGCGGCCAGCACCACGTTGTAGTCGCGGGCCGAGATGGAGTCGCTCAGCAGCCGCCCGGCGCCGGGCCAGGCGAACACCGTCTCGACGATGACCGCACCGCCCAGCAACTGGCCGAACTCGAGGCCAGCCACCGTGACGACAGGAATCAACGCGTTGCGAATCGCGTGCGAGAAGATGACCACCCGCTCGGGCAGCCCTTTGGCCCGGGCCGTCTGAATGTAGTTCTCGTGCACCACGTCGAGCAGGCCGCTTCGGGTCAGCCGGATAAGAATGGCCAGGAACGGCAGAGCGAGGGTGACACCGGGCAGGATCAGGTGATCTGGTCCGCCGTGACCGCCGCTGGGCAGCAGATGCAGCTGCCGGGCGAACACCAGGATCAGCACGATGCCGATCCAGAACGACGGCATGGACTGGGAGAGCAGGGCGAGCACCGACACCACCCGGTCGGCGAGCCGGTTCACCCGCAGTGCCGCCACAACACCGAGCGACACGCCGAGCACCACCGCTATCACCATCGCGACGGCGGCCAGCTGGAAGGTGACCGGGAACCTGTCCACCACCAGACCGATCGCGCCCTTGTGATAGCGGTACGAGTCGCCGAAGTCCAGCCGGGCCACGTCGGCAAGGTAGTTCCCGTACTGCACGACCAGTGGCCGATCCAGGCCCATCTGGCTACGCAGCTGGCTGATCTCCACCTCGGTGGCGTCGGCGCCGAGGATGAGGCGTGCCGGGTCGCTGGGCACCGATCGCAGTACCAGGAACACGATCGTGACTGCGCCCCACAGCACGAAGCCGGCGAACAGCAGGCGCCGGACGAGGTACGCCGTCATCGCGGACCGCACCGGGTGCGGCGCCATGGCCCAGCGGCGCGGCGGCCTCCGGGCCGGCCGCACGCACCGAATGCCCGCTGCCGGTCGGCGTCGCGGTTCAGCATGGACAGACACTCCAGGTTCGGGCCACGACCGCGTTCGCGTCTGGCGCGGGATTCGGGGGACCAGCCGACCGAGCCGGCCGGTGGCCGGTGGCGGGTGGCGGGTGGCGGGGGTGGCGGAGCCCAAGCCGACAGCCGTTGCCGGCGGCGTGTCGGCGATCTTACATTAACGTTAACGATATCGTTCACCGATGTTAAGTGGAGCCCCCTCGGCCGTCAAGAGGCACCGCGCCGGCCTGCCCCTGACCGGCGCTGAATGCCCAGTCACCAAAGGCAGTTGCCGGCTGCCGCCGGCAGCCGACCGGCGGCCGGCCTTGACATGGCGGAAGAATTAACGTTAACGTCCGCTGGCGGCCTCACGACGTAGGCCGATCGAGCCGGTGCGGGACAGCACTGCCCGGCACCACTCAACGCTTTCCTCAGGAGCCGGAATGACGACCCTGGAACCGTCCGGCGTGGCCGAAGAACTACGCTGCGCCATCACCTCGGCGGATCCGCGACTGTCGAAGTTCTCGCCGCTGCGCCGCATTCTCACCTATGACGACTTCAACTCCGGCACCCACGGGTGGACCGAACTGCTGGGCAACTACAACGGGCGCGGCGATCTGTCCACTGTGGACGACCATATGCGCGACTTCCGCCCACCACAGCTGTCGTCCTGCACCTTCTTCGACATCGGCACGCACGGTGCGATGACCGGGACCTACGCGCTGAAGCTGGCCACCAGGCCGTACACCGGACACACCGCCACCGCGATCCGGCGGCTCACCATGAGCGGACGCGGCCGGTTGCAGATCGAGGCGTACTTCACCTTCAAGGCCGAGGCGGTCCTCGACGGTTCCGTGGGCGACCAGTTCGGCGACGTCCGCTGGGACGGCAACCTGCATCCGTCCGAGGCGCAGTTCGGCTGCTTCACCGTGGCCACCGACCTGTGCGGCGACGGCGGTCTGCGCTACCACACCGTCGCCCGCTACCTGAACACCACGCTGGAGAACAAGCTGGTCCACCAATGGGTCTATCCGACCGTGCCCGAGCCGACCCCACGGGAGCACCTGGCGGGCAAGGTAAAACTGGGCTACGGCGCGGACTTCACCGCGCCCAACCCCGAGGACTGGCGCCCCTTCGGCGAGCCCCAGGAGCTCTGCTACAACGAGGTGCCCACCAAGGTGAACTGGCACTACCTGCGTTGGGTCATCGACACCGCCACCCGGCGCAACGTCGAGCTGCAGCTGAACGACCGGGTCATGGACATGTCCGGGGTACCGGTCCCGCCCTACCAGGAACGCTACGACTCCCTGGAGAACCTGCTGAACTTCTACTTCTCGGTGCGGACCCATTCGACGATCCGCAACTTCCTGTTCCTGGACTCCGTACTCATCTCGACGCAGTGGTGAGGTGACCATGCGGCAGACGCTGACCGCCGTCCTGGAGCGGGACACCACGTTCACCACCGACTTCGTGACCGAACCGTACGAGGCGGCGTGGGCCGGCGAGGCACGCTGGTTCGTCCACACGCTCGCCAGCTCCGGTGGCGGCGTCGCGGTGCGGATGGTCACCCAGATATCGCCGGACGGGCTGACCTGGTGCGACCTCGACGGTTCCGAGCGGGTCGCCACCGGCCCGGGCCTGGTTTCCTGGCCGATCAGCGAGTTCGGCCAGTGGCTGCGACTGCATGCCACACTGACCGGTGAGAATCCGTCCGTGAAACTGCGCATCTACCTGACCGCCAAGAGCTGACCGGAGACGGCAGCCGGTCGCAACGGCGAACGGGAGAAGGGCATCCGCCATGGCCGAGCTCCGCCGGCACACACTGCGCGACATCGCCTTGACCCTCAACCTGTCCGTGAACACCGTCTCGCGCGCGCTGTCCGGCAAGGACGGCATCGGGGAGAAGACCCGGGCACTGGTACGCGCCGAGGCCGAGCGAGTCGGCTACGTGCCCAACTCCTTGGCCCGGTCACTCGTCCTGGGCTCGGCGACGACCTTCGGTCTGGTCATCACCAACCCGTCCAATCCGTACTACGCGCAACTGATTTCGGGCATCGAGCTGCGGGCCAAGGCCCATGGATACTCGCTGCTGCTGGTGGTTACCGACGAGGCCGAGGAGAACGAGGCCCGCGCCGCAGAGTCGCTGCTGCGCTCCTCGGTGAGCGGCGCGATAGTCGTCCCGGTGCAGGGGCAGGTCGACTCCTGGCGGCGACTCGGGGCGGTCGGCGTGCCGACCGTGCTGCTCAACCGCGACCTACCACACCTGGGCTACCGCTTCGTGGGAACCGACAACGAACTCGGGGCGTACCAGGCGACGGCGCACGCCGTGGCTCGCGGCGCCCGTTCGGTCATCGTGCTGGAGGAGGACCTCCCCATTACCACGATCGCCAACCGCATCGCCGGCTTCCGCCGCGCCATGGCCGAGGCCGGGCTGCTCGTACCGCGCGGCAGCGTCATCTCGGTGCCGACCCGGCGGTACCACCATGCCGCGCTGCCGTGGCAGCCCGAAGAGGCGTACCGGGTGGCTCGCCGCATGCTGCGCCGCAGCAGGCTGCCCGACGCCGTCGTGGTCGGCAACGACTACTTCGCGCTCGGCCTGTACCGCGCCCTGGCCGAACACGGACTCAAGGTACCCGACGACCTGATGGTGATCGGTTTCGGCGACTATCCGTTCGCCGGATTCCTGTCGCCGTCGTTGACCACAGTCCGGCTGCCTGCGGTCGAGGTCGGCACCACCGCGGTCGACCTCCTGCTCGACGAGATCGCTGGCGGCAGGGGCGGCCAACCGCGCAAGCAGCTGATCGCACCCACCCTGGTGGTGCGGGAGTCGACCGGTCGACCCGACGGACGGCGGCCGATCGCCGGATGAGGCGCGCCGGCAGGCGAAGGAGGACGCGTGACAGACACGATGCGGGCCGTGGTGTGCCACGGCCCGGCGGACTACCGGCTCGAAGAGGTTCCGGTGCCACGGCCGGGTTCGGGCGAGGCACTGGTACGGGTGGAGGCGGTCGGGATCTGCGCCAGCGACCTCAAATGCTTCCACGGTGCGGCGAAGTTCTGGGGCGACGGATCGCGACCGGCGTGGGCCGAGACGATGGTGATTCCGGGCCACGAGTTCGTCGGCGTCGTCGTCGAACTGGACGACGCGGCGCGCCGGCGGTGGCACGTCGACGTGGGGGACCGCGTCGTGTCCGAACAGATCGTGCCGTGCTGGACGTGCCGGTACTGCCGCCGCGGCCAGTACTGGATGTGCGCCGCACACGACATCTACGGGTTCAAGCGCCGCACCCCCGGCGCCATGGCCAGCTACCAGGTCTACCCGGCCAATGCGTTGGTACACAAGGTGTCCAGCGCGCTGCCGGCGGCACACGCCGCGTTTGCCGAGCCGCTGTCCTGCGCCCTGCACGCGGTGGAGCGGGCCGGCATCGCCTTCGAGGACGTCGTGGTCGTGGCTGGCTGCGGGCCGATCGGGCTCGGCATGATCGCCGGGGCGCGGGCGAAGTCGCCGGCGCACATCGTCGCGCTGGACCTGTCCGACTCCCGGCTGGACCTGGCCGAGCTGTGCGGGGCGGACATCACGGTGAACATCGCCCGGCAGGACCCGCTCGACGTGGTAAACGGCCTGACGCAGGGTTACGGCGCGGACGTCTACCTGGAGGGCAGCGGGCACCCGGCCGCCGTACCGCAGGGTCTTCGCCTGTTGCGCAAGCTCGGCACATATGTCGAGTACGGCGTCTTCCGCGATGATGTCACCGTCGACTGGAGCATCATCAGCGACGACAAGGAACTCGACATCCGGGGAGCGCACCTCGGCCCGCACTGCTGGCCCGCGGCGATCAGGATGCTCGAAGCCGGGCTGCTGCCGGTCGACCGGATCTGTACCCACCAACTGCCGCTGGCCGACTTCCGGCAGGGGCTGGAGCTCGTCGGTGACGGTACCCGGTCGGTCAAGGTGTCGTTGATTCCGGAGTAGGCGGTTCCCGGTGAGCGACTATGTGATCGGAATCGACCTGGGTACGGGCAGCAGCAAAGGAGTGCTGGCCCGGCCGGACGGAACCATCGTCGCGACGGCGGTACGCCCGCATACCGTCTCGTACCCCCGGCCGGGCTGGGCGGAGGTCGACGCGGACGGCATCTGGTGGGCCGACGTGGTGGCGATCAGCCGCGCGCTGGTGGCCGCCGCCGCGGGTGGCCGCGTCGCCGGAGTCTGCGTCAGCGGCGTGGGTCCGTGCCTGCTGCTCTGCGACCGCCGGGGAAACCCGGTCCGGCCGGCCATCCTGTACGGCATCGACATGCGGGCCACCGCGGAGATCGCGGAGCTGACCGAGCGGTACGGCGGCGACCACATCGTGGCGCGCGGCGGCTCGGCGCTGTCGTCGCAGGCGGTGGGTCCGAAGATGCTCTGGGTGCGGCGGCGCGAACCCGAAGCATGGAGCCGCGCCGAACGCTGGTACAACTCCAGCTCGTACGTGGTCGCGCGGCTCACCGGCGAGTACGTGCTCGACCAGCACACGGCGAGCCAGTGCGACCCGCTCTACGACATCGCGGCCCGGCAGTGGTACCCCGGCTGGGTGTCGGATATCGCGCCGGGACTGCGCTTCCCGCGCCTGGCCTGGCCGGCCGAGGTGGTGGGGACGGTACACGCGGACGCCGCCGACGAGACCGGGCTTCCCGCGGGTACGCCGGTGTGCGCGGGAACGGTGGACGCCTGGGCCGAGGCGTTCAGCGTCGGCGTACGGCGCCCCGGTGACCTCATGCTGATGTACGGGTCGACGATGTTCTTCGTCCAGGTGTTGCCCGACCTACGCACCCATCCGCTGCTGTGGACCACGTCGGGTGCTGATTCCGGCTCGTACACCCTGGCCGCGGGGATGACGACGTCGGGACTGCTCACCGAGTGGGTGCAGCGGCTGACCGGCAACGTACCGTTCGCGCAGCTCGTCGACGAGGCAGCAGCCACCCCACCCGGTGCCGACGGGCTGCTCCTGTTGCCGTACTTCGCCGGTGAACGCACGCCCATCTTCGATCCGTACGCCCGCGGGGTGGTCGCCGGCCTGACTCTCCGGCACCAGCGCGGGCATCTGTTCCGCGCCGGGTACGAGGGGATCGGCTACGGCGTCCGGCAGATCCTCGAGTTGCTCGACAACGCGGGCGGCCCGGCCAGCCGGATCGTGGCCGTCGGCGGTGGCGCGCAGGTCGACTTGTGGACCCAGATCGTCAGCGACATCACCGGACGCGAGCAGATGCTGCCCGCCGAGACGATCGGAGCCAGCTACGGGGATGCCCTGCTCGCCGCGATCGGGACCGGCCTGGTCAGCCACGACACCGATTGGGCGCGCGCGGGCCGCACGGTCGTCCCGGACCCGGGTACCTCGCAGCTGTACGCCGGCCTGTTCGCGGCGTACTGCTCGCTCTACCCAGCCACCCGCGACGTGGTGCACCAACTGGCTGTCCTGCAAGAGCCCGGAGCACCCTAACCTTGTCATTGAGGCTCCAGAGCCCAGCACTACGGGAGAGTCGCATGTGGAACTCGGGTCATACCGATGCGTACCGTGGCATCGTCGCCGCTGTCACGACGTACCCGGCCGGCAAGGGCGACCTGATCCATGCGTATCTGGCACGGCCGGAGGGCGCCGGGCCGTTCCCCGGCGTGCTGCTGATCCACCATATGCCGGGGTGGGACGAGTTCTACCAGGAGTTCGCCCGGCGCCTGGCCAATCACGGGTACACCGTGCTCTGCCCGGATCTGTACTGCCGGTTCGGGCATGGCACGCCGGATGACGTGGCGGCGTCGGTACGCGCCGGGGGTGGCGTCGCCGACGATGATGTGGTCGCTGACGGCGGCGCGGCGCTGGGCTGGTTGAGGTCCCTGCCGACCAGCAACGGTCGGGTTGGGATCATCGGCAGCTGCTCAGGCGGCCGGCACGCCGTGCTAACCGCTTCGCGGGTGCCGGGCTTCGACGCGGTTGTCGACCTGTGGGGTGGCGGTGTCGTGGTCGCTGCTGGGCAGCTCACCAAGCAACGGCCGGTGGCGCCCATCGAGTACACCAAAGACCTCGAGGCACCGTTGCTCGGACTGTTCGGCAACGAGGATCACTCCCCCACCCCGAGCGATGTTGACCGACATGAGCAGGCGCTGAAGGCACACGGCAAGACGTACGAGTTCCACCGCTACGACGGGGCCGGGCATGGGTTCTTCTACTATGACCGGCCCGCGTACCGGCCGCAGGCGTCGATGGATGGCTGGAGCAAGATTTTCGCCTTCCTCAACGAACATCTACGCGCATGAGAGGTCGCCGGCAGTGTGTCTGATGATTTCGGTAAGCGCTCCGGTCACCGGCAGCGGCCGGGGCCCAACCGGGTGGTTCCGGTTAACGCAGGTCAACGTCGGCTTCGACCATGCCACGCACGCTCCGCTGGACCACGCCCTGCTGCTCGACTTCGTCAACCCCGAGCTCGGCATCGGGGCCCGGATCGCGGTGGAGCTTGATCTGGCGTCGGGCCGGACCCTCGTCGCACAGTTACAGGCGGCAATCTCGGCGGCGGAAGCCAGCGAGCCGGCCATCGCATCCCGCGAATGATGATGATCATCGACCGAGGCGGATTCACCCCGTGGTGGTGCACTCCGCATGCGGCCATGGGTGCACGATCTTCGAGCCGCCCGGCGTTCGCCGAGACCAACGACAGCCGTACGGCCCGGTCGTGCCTGGTCCGAATGACCGGCTCCGCGGGGGCCGATCGGCCGGTTCCCGGCAAGTGGCGTTTGGTGGCGACACTGTTACAGTGACGCACTCCGCCGCCGGCGCGCACCGCAGGAAAGGGTTGTCTACCGTAGCCGTCGTCGCCATCGTGTTGGCCAGCTGCTCGGGCTGTCTGCTCGTCGGATTTGTCGGACATCTGGCCAAGCCAAGCGACCGCGCGGGTGACGCGGCGGCCGTCGGCTCGGCAGCCCCGGCCACGCAGGCGGTGGTGTCGCCGACCGCATCGACGAGCGCCGCCCCGCCCGAGGTGACCGCGACGACCCCGCCGACTCCGCGGCCATCGACGACGAGGAGGCCTACGTCGCCCGGCCAGGACACCGACCCCCGGTACGGCACGTGCAGAGCAGTCAAGGCGCACGGCTATGGGCCGTACTACCGCGGCATCGACCCTGAGTACTCGTGGTACGCCGACGCCGACAACGATGGCGTCGTGTGCGAGTAGCGGCCGACCGGCCATCGTTACACCGATGACCACCTGACTCGCCCGCTTCTTCCCCGAAGAACGAGCCGGCCATTGTCGCAGCCCGATGGAGTGGGCCTTCGACCTATGAGATCAGGCCGTCCGGCAATGGGTGCGTCACCGGGGAACCCGTGTGCTGGAGGAGAACGGCACACCGTACGGCCTGTCCGGGTCGCCGTGTGCCCTCCGCAAGGGAGGCGATAGAGGTGCAGGTACGCGACTACCCACCGCCACCGGCCACATTCACGCCAGTCCTGGCACCGCCGGTGATGAGAACCCGGCAATGGTCTTCGCCACCGCCGCGAGCAGACGGGCCGCGGTCCCGGCTAGGCCGGCTCGTGCTGTCGACGGTCGCCCTCGCTCTTGGGGTGCTCGGGCTGGTGGACTTGGCGGGAGCTCCCATCGCCGGCACCGCGTACCTCGCCGTTCCGCTGACGGTGGTCGGTGTCGGACTGGTGGTAGGAGCATGGTACGGGCGGGCCCGGGGGCTGATTGCCCTCGGTGCAGCACTGAGCATCCTGCTCGGAGCGGGCGCGGCGACCGAGAACGTGGCCGCGGCGGATCAGCCCGTGCGGTGGCGACCGACGAGTATCGAGCAGCTGGACCGCAACTACACCATTGATCTCGGCAGCGCCGTGCTCGATCTGTCCGCATTGGACTTCACTGGACGCAGCGAAGCCGTCGAGATCCACGTGGGCGTCGGCGATCTGACCGTGATCGTTCCCCCCAATGTGGATGTACGGATGCAGGTGCGGGTCGACGTCGGGAACGCCACCGTGTTCAGCACCCGCTGGGGCGGTATCGGCCAGTCCGAGCGCACGCTAACCGACGAGGGTACCGACGGGCCCGGTGGCGGCGAGCTGACCCTCCAGGCCACCGTGGATGTTGGTGATGTGGAGGTACGGCGATGAAGAGGCACGGTACCGATGGGATCTCGCTGGCTTTCGGATCCATCTTTCTCGCCGTGGTGGCCTGGTGGCTGCTGGCTCGATCGATCCACGTGCACCTGCCGCACACCGGCTGGTTCGTCGCGGGTGGGCTGATCGTGCTGGGTCTGCTGGGTCTGGTCGCGGCGGCGCGGCCGACCCGGACCCGCTAGTCCTACCGCCTGGAGCCGATCGAGACCCTACCCGTCAGGCGGACCTTGGAGGTGAGCCATGACCACCGTGATCCGTAGCGCCGGTCTCGGCAAGAGCTACCGGTCCCGGACCGCTCTGCACGGCATCAACCTCGAGGTGCCCGCGGGCGTCGTCTTCGGCTATCTGGGACCCAATGGCGCCGGCCAGACCACCACGATCCGGCTGCTCGCCGGCCTGCTCCGGCCCACGGCCGGGCGAGCCGAGGTGTGTGGCTTCGACATCGTCCGCGATCGGGAGCGGGCCCAGCGGCGCATCGGTTACCTGCCGGGCGACTTCGTCGGCTACCCCGACCTGACCGGCGAGCAGTACCTGCGCTTCCTCGCGAACCTGCGCGGCGGCGTCGACTGGTCGGTGGTGCAGGATCTCCGCAAGCGCCTCGAGGCGGAGCTGACCACACGGATCGGGACGCTGTCGCACGGAAGCCGGCAGAAGGTCGGCATCATTCAGGCATTCATGCACCAGCCGGAGGTACTGCTGCTCGACGAGCCGACCACCGGACTGGACCCCTTGGTGCAACGCGAGTTCCTCGCCCTCGTCCGGGACGTCCGGGACCAGGGCCGTACGGTCTTCCTGTCGTCACACATCCTCTACGAGGTCGAGGCCGTCGCCGACATGGTGGCCATCCTCCGCCACGGCCGGCTGATCGTGGTCGAGTCGGTGGACAAGCTCAAGGCGCAGGCCATGCGCCGGATCGACCTGACCTTCGAGGGCCCGCCGCCGCTCGCCGATTTGCAGGCTGTCGCCGCGGTACGGGATGCGCGGGTCAGCGGATCCACGGCGCACATCGTCGTGGAGGGCTCTACCTCGGCGCTGTTGAGGGCGGCCGCGCCGCACGGCGTAACCCAGATCGTCACGCATGAACCCGACCTCGAAGAGATCTTCATGACCTACTACGGCCAGGAGGTGTCACCGGATGCTGCGTAACATGTTCCTGAAGAGCCTGCGCGACCAGCGCCGCGCGCTGCTCGGCTGGAGCACCGGCATCCTGTTGCTGGTCGTTCTCGAGGCCGCACTCTGGCCGTCCATCAGGCAGATGCCGGCCCTTGACGAGTTGCTCGCCGGCTACCCGGAGGCGATGCGCAAACTGTTCAAGCTCGAGGACTTCGCCAGTGGCACCGGGTTCATGAACGCCGAGCTGTTCAGCGCCCTGCTGCCGATCCTGTTCATCACGTTCGGCATCGGCCGGGGCGCCCGGGCCATCGCCGGTGAGGAGGAGGCGGGCACGCTGGAAGTCCTGCTCGTCACCCGCGTCTCCGCGGTCCGCCTCGTGCTGCAGCAGGCCGCGGCACTGGCGGTAGCGACGTCTGTCCTCGGGATCGTGTTGTACGGGTCGGTGCTTGGTTCCTCGGCGGTGTTCGGCATGGGCATCGGCGCCGGCGACCTGGCCGGCGCCACGCTGGCCATGGTGCTGCTGGGCACCGAGTTCGGCTGGTTTGCGCTGGCGCTGGGCGCGGCGACCGGGCGGCGCGCGGTGGCTATCTCGACCGCCGCGACCGCGGCTGTTGCGGCCTACGTTCTCTATGTCGCGGGCGAGTTCGTCGTGGCGGTCCAGCCGTGGCAGCCGGTGTCGCCGTTCCACCAGGCGCTCGACGGTGGCCCGCTCGGCGCTGGGCTGCCCTCCGCGTACGCCTGGATGGCCCTCGCCGGCGCGGTCGTGGTGGCCGCCGTCCTACCCCTCTTCGATCGTCGCGATATCGCCATCCGCTAGCGCCGGGGCGCCGTGGTTGTTCTGCACTGTTCTTGTCTGTCGAGGTGTTGGTGGTGGCACGGTCGCGTCAGGTGCACCCGGCTGGTGCTGTTGCCGAGGTGGCAGCGGCCGGTAACCGCCTGGCCCATCTGGACAACCTCAAGGTGCTCCTGGTCGCGGGCGTCATTTTCGGCCACGGGTGGGCAGGCTACGACGAACTCGGATCCTGGGCCTACACCGACGCCCGGGAGGTCAGCATCGCGCCGGTCACCGAGACCATCCTCGAGGTTCTTCTCGGCCCCTTCGCGCTATTCGCAATGGGCCTGTTCTTCCTCATCGCCGGGCTGCTGACACCCGCGTCGCTGGCCCGCAAGACGCCACGGCGGTTCGCTAGGGACCGGATCCTGCGCCTGGGCGCACCGCTGGCGGTGTTCACCCTCGTGCTCTGGCCGCCGGTGGGCTATCTCACGGACCGCGCCGCCGGACATCCGACCGGTTCACTCTGGTCGACATTCGCCCACTCGGCGTACTCTCCCGACCCGGCACACCTGTGGTTCGCGGAAGTGCTCCTGGTCTTCTCTCTCGGCTACGCCGGGTGGCGCCGGCTGCGCCCGACGCCCGCGCCGCGGCCCGGCTCGAGCCATTCCGGGTTGACGCTGCCTTACCTCCTTGGGCTGGCCGTGGCGGTCGCGGGAGCCTCGTTCCTCGTACGCCTGCGCTTTCCGCTTGACACGTCGCAGTACGCCGACCTGCACCTGTCCCAGTGGCCGCAGTACCTTGCCCTGTACGGGCTCGGGCTGGCCGGCGGCCAACGGGGCTGGCTCGATCCCGTACCGGACCGTCTGCGCCGCGAGTGCGGGATCGCCGCACTGACCGCAACGCTGGCGATCGCCGGGTTCGCGGGGGCGGTGGCGACGACAGGCGTACCCACCGAGGTGTTCCTGGGCGGCTGGCACTGGGCGGCGCTGGCCACCGCCGCGGCGGAGGGTGTTCTGGCAGTCACCGTGTCGGTGTGGTTGCTGGCCCTCGTGCAGCGACACTTGAACCAGCGGTTGGGCCAGGACCGCGCCGCCCGAAGCGCCTACGCTGCCTTCCTGGTCCAAGGCCACGTGCTGGTCGGGCTAGCCCTGGCGGTGCGCCCGTTCGGCGCCCCCGCGGAGGTCAAGGCACTCGTCGTGAGCGTCCTCGGCGTGCTCGCATCATTCGGCCTCGGCTGGATCCTCGTCACCCGCACTGCGCTGCGCCGCATCCTGTGAACCCACCATCGGATCTGTCCGATGTGGACGAGGGGACCCATCGTAGATGTCGGGAACGGTCGGCCGGACGAGTGCGGTGGCCCGTTCCACGGAGTGGTCGGAAACCTCGTCGGTACGGACCGTGGCGGCGTCCGGCCACGGTTCGACGGTGGCCGCCATCGCCACGGAGATCTGCTGGTCGGCGTCGGAGACCGAGGGCGGGCGTCCGTGCAGCCGGGTGACGGTGACGGCGGGGTCGGCTTCGCAGCGCAGGGCCACCAGTCGGCTTCGGGTGCGCGCGGCCACGTCGGCGGCAAGGTCGCGGTGCGCGGCCCGGGTGAAGGAGGCGTCCACGACCACGGTCTCGCCACGTTCGAGGAGCCGCTCGGCCCGGACGAAAAGCTCGGCGTACGTGCGCTGGGTCCATGCCGGTGTATAGATGCCTTCGAGGTAGCCGGCCGGGGCGGGGATCTCCGGCGACAGGCCGGCCAGCTCCTTGCGCAGCCGGTCACTGGAGAGCACGACGGCGCCAAGCCGGTCGGCGAGCCGGCCGGACAGCGTGGACTTGCCGGTGCCGGGCAGGCCGCCCACGAGGACCAGGGTGACCGCGCCGGCGTGCAGGTGCCGTGCGGTGAGCTCAGCGTGGCGTGCCGCGTCGGCCGCCGCGGGAGCGTCACCCTGGGCGTGGCGTAGGCAAGCGACCTTGGCCCGTACGAACGCGCGGTAGGCGACGTAGTGGTGGCGTAGCGAGGGCGGCGCGGGGTCGGCGGCGAACTCGGCGTACCAGTCGAGGAACCGGCTGCCGAGGTCGGCGGCGCCGAGGCGTTCGAGGTCCATCGCAAGAAAGGCGGCGTCGTCGAGTCCGTCGAGCCAGCGCAGCCGGTCGTCGAACTCGATGCAGTCCAGGATCCGTGGTCCGTCGTCGAGGCAGAAGATGTCGTCGGCGAGGAGGTCGCCGTGGCCGTCGATGACGCGGCCGGCGGCGATCCGGTCGTCGAACAGCCGCCGGCGGCCGGCGAGGAAGTCGACGGTCAGCCGCTCGATCTCGCCGGTGAGCTCGTCGTCGAGGGCGCCTCCCCGGAACGGGCGTACCTGACGGAAGCTGTCCGTCCAGCGGCGCAGGATCGCGTCCCGCCCGCCCTCGGCGGAGATTTCCGGCCCACGCCGGGCGGCGGCGTGGAAGGTGGCGAGCAGCCGGGCTATCCGTCGCACCGGGTCGGTCACCGACACTTGGGCGCGGACCAGTGTGGAAAGCCGTCTGGTCGCCGGCATCCGCCGCATCACGACCAGGTGGTCGCACAGGGCACCCTCGGGGCCGTAGATGTCGGCAACGCCCAGATAGACGTCCGGGGTGAGTTGCCGGTTGAGCTCGACCTCGCGCTGGCACGCCGCCTGTCGTTTCGGTCGGGTACTGAAGTCCAGGAAGGCCAGGTGCACCGGCTTCTTGAGCTTGTACGCGCGATCGCCGACGAGGAACACCACCGCGGCGTGTGTCTCGTGGGTGGCGATGAACGCATCGTCGCCCGGGTGGGACTCTTCATCGAAGACGGAAGGCACACGCCACCTCGCTCAACGCGGCACGTACTCGGCACCGGCTGGCACAGCTCGATCGCGACCTACTCAGCGTCGCCGACGCAACCGCCGGGTGATAGGGCCGCCAAGTCCCGTCTACCCGGTACCTTCGGCCCGCCGGTCGTCACCCCAGCTGTACCGCAGATCGTTCCGCGGCCGTCGACTGTCGGCGCTGGACGTGCGCGTGGCCGAACCGGCGACCGACGGCGACCCGCTGGCCGGCCGGACGGACGTCATTCTCACCCGCACGCGGCCGCCAGTTCCGTCGAGTCGGTGGTCGGACCTGCACGAGCGCACCGCGCACGGCGCGCCCTCGCGCTGCTGCGTGAGGCGGGGCGGTTGTGACCGTCCCCCGACCATGACGTGTCCGATACGATCCATAGTGGACACCTTGCGGCCGTCCCGAGCCAGCCCACCGTACGCCGGTCGCTTCGCCGGTCGCCGAGGCGTCAATGCCCGCACGCCCGCACGGCAGGCCGGGCATCGGCTGCGGGTACAACACTTGTTGACCGTGAAGCCGGAAGAGTCTGGCGCTGCGCTGCCCTAGAATCGGTTGTCCTCGTCATCCGGGTATCTGGCCCAGCTCGCTGGGTTCTTCCTTGCGGGGATGCGGACAAGTGAGGTGTGTCCGGCACCCGGTACCCCGTCCTTGTCTGGCACAGGAGAACCGATGACATCTCATTCATCCCGCGAACCCGGGTCACCGGCGCGGGGACCGGTGCGGGCGGTGGCGCGTCGCGCCCCGCGGCTGGGTGCGGCCGTGCTGCTACTGATGCTGCCGTTGCTGGTCGTGGCACCCGACCGGGCGTTGGCCACACCGCAGCCAGGCTCGGTCACCGTGGCGGGCAGCTTCCAGAGCGAGCTGGGCTGTCCGGGCGACTGGCTACCGGACTGTCCGGTGACCCAGCTCGGCTACGATGCGCAGGACGACGTCTGGCAGGGGTCTTTCTCCCTACCGGCCGGCCAGTGGGAGTACAAGGCGGCCCTGAACGGTGGCTGGGCGGAGAACTACGGTGCCCACGCCGTCGCGGACGGAGCGAACATCGCGCTGTCGCTGACGGTTCCCACCACCGTCACGTTCTACTACGACCACACGTCGCACTGGGTCACCGACAACCAGACCTCGGTCATCGCGACGGCGCCGGGCAGCTACCAGGCCTCGCTGGGCTGTGCCGGCGACTGGGATCCCAGCTGCCTGCGGTCCTGGCTGCAGGACGCCGACGGTGACGGGATCTACCAGTTCACCACCACCGCCATCCCCGCCGGTAGCTACGAGACCAAGGTCGCGATCGACGAGAGCTGGGCGGAGAACTATGGGGCTGGTGGCGTCCCGAACGGCGCGAACATCGGCTTCACCGTGCCACCGAACGCGACCATGCTGTTCAGCTACGACGCGGCGAGCCACATCTTGACGGTCAGCGCCGTCGCAGCCACGCCGATCGCCACAGTCACATCGATAACCTCCGACGCGCCGGACCCGTCGTCCGTGGGTCAAGCGGTGACTGTCGGGTACACCGTCGTCCCGACCTCGGGCGGCGGGACACCGACCGGCTCGGTCACCGTCAGCGACGGTACGGACAGCTGTACCGGTACGGTGGCCGCGGGCGCGTGCACGATCACGCTCTCCAGCGCCGGAGTCAGGGCCCTGACCGCCAGCTACACCGGCGACGGTGCCTTCAGCGGCAGTACCTCCGCCGCGCAGCCGCACGTCGTCAACGTGCCCAACACGGCACCGACGGCGACGGTGGCCAACGGGCAGTGCTCAACCAACAACACGGCAAGCGGTGTACTGGCTGTGCGGCTGTTCGACCCGGACGGCGACCCGTTGACTCTCGCGCTGGTCTCCGACAGCAACCCGGCCCTGCTGCCCATCGCCGGCATCGTGCTGGGCGGCAGCGGCGTCGACCGCACCGTGGCGGTCACCGTTGCCGCCAAGAAGAAGGGCTCGGCCACGCTCACCCTCGGCCTCAGCGACGGCACGGTGACAGTACCGGTCGTCATCACCGTGATCGTCGGCAGCGACAAGAACGAGATCCTCGCCGGAACCGACGGCGTCGACATGCTGTTCGGGCTCGGCGGTCAGAATGCCGTCAACGGCAACGCCGGAAACGATCTGCTCTGCGGCGGCAACAGCAGCGACACGCTCAACGGCGCCGCGGGCGACGACATCATCGACGGTGGAAACGGCAACGACACGCTCGCCGGCGCGAACGGCGACGACATCCTGCGCGGCGGTAGCGGCGACGACGTCCTCACCGGCGGGGCCGGTGCGGACCACTTCAGCGGCGCAGCCGGTACCGACACCGTGACCGATCTCGACACGGCACAGGGCGACACCCGGGACTCGACCATTCCATAGCCGACCGGCACCGGGCCCGGCCCGCCCGAAGCTCGGGGTGGCCCCGGGTCGGGCCGCCGCCTGAGGTGCTCGATCGCGGCGCTCCAGGACTGCCTGACCGGCGCCGGCCGATCGCGGAGTACGCCGTCCCTCGTGGCGCGGGACGGCGTACTCCTGTGCATGGTTACTGCTGAAGGATGGTCAGGTCCTCCACCCCGGCCTCGACGAGGCTCGCGGTGGAGGCGTCGGCCGCCTCGATCCGGATCCGGATCGTCTGGCCGGCGAAGCTGGTCAGATTGGCGGTCGCGGTCGCCCACGCACCGGCGCGGTTGGTCGCCGACCCGGTCTGGCTGAACACCGTGGTCGTGCCGGACGCCCCGATGACCTGGACGCGGAAGAAGTCCGCGCTGCTGGCGTTGTTCAGATGCGCCAGGTACCAGGCGAACCGCAGCGTCAGCGTGCCGGTGGCGGGCAGCGTGATGGCCGGCGACTGGATCGAGGTGGTGCCGCCGTCGATGTCGAAGTCACCCGCGGCGGTGCCGGCGGACGCTCCGGTCACCAGGTCGTTGACGCCGCTCACGGTCGTGCCGAGCTGCAGCGTGACACCGCCGGAGCTGGTGCCTGCGGGGTCACCGCGCACCCACTGCCCGGTCGTGGCGGTGTCCGTACCGTTCGGGTTGGCGGTCCATCCGGTGGCCGTCTCGAACGTGTCGCTGTACACGGTGGTACCGCCGCCGGCGGGTCGGGTGAGCAGGCAGCCGGACAAGTTCAGGTCGATCGTGCGGGAGGAGGTCAGGCAGGTGGTGAACCAGTACGTCTGCTGACCGTAGCTTTGCCCGAGGGTGGCCGTGGTGGTGCCGTCGGACTGCACTTCGCACGGGTTGTTCAGGGTGCACATCTGGCCGTTGTCGTTGTTGGTGTTGTTGATGCCGACGACCTCACCGGAGGAGGTGTTCACCAGCGGCGAGCCGGAGCTGCCGTGGGCGACGGTGCAGCCGCTGCTGTACCGGATCGAGTCGTGCCAGGTCCACTGGTCCTCGCGCAGGGTGGGCACGAACCCGTTGATGGTGCAGTTCCAGATCCGGGAGAGAAACCCGGACGGGATGAAGAAACTGATGCCGTTGCCCGGATGGATGGACGAGATGGTCAGGGGGCTGATCCCGGTGTTGGTCCGGATCGTCGCGATGGCCTGGTTGAGCCGGTAGAGCGCCACGTCGGTACCGGTCATGGTCGCGTACAGCAGCCGCTCGGCGCGTACGGTGGCCACCGCTGTCCCGGAGCCGTTGAGCAGCGATCCCGATCGGCTGCTCGCCCGGTCCACCAGCACCTGACCCGCGGAGAGGAAGCCGCCCTCGTAGCAGTGGCCGTTAGTCAGCATCATCGCCCGATCGGTGTCGACCGAGCTCGGATAGCGCACCAGCGACGCGGAACAGTTGTTCAGCCTGATCGTCGCGTTCAGGCTGGGCGTCACCGTGAGCGCGGGACCGGCGGGGGCGGCGGCGTGCACCGCCGGCGCAGCCGAAGCGGTCGCCGAAGCCGGGCCGGCAGCCGCGACGACTGTGGCCATGGCGATGCCGAGCAGGACAGGCACCCGGAGGAAGAGAGCGGTGCGGGATCGCATGGGGACTCCAGACACGGCGTCGGGGCGATCGCGACCGGATGGCGGCCCGGCCTCGCCCTGGGATGGCTCGGTGGGCCGGCAGCCACGACGGTCATCGGCGCCGCCCCGAGGCCGAACCGGCAGGCGGGTCGCCCGCCGCGAGAATTATCGACGAGCCACGATGTATTTGGCAATATCGATGAACGGCGGGGGAGGACGGACCGGACGGCGGTGGGTTGGTGTCCCGCACGGCGACGACCTTGGTGCTGGCCATCACGATCTGCGCGGATGGCCGAGGTTGAACTGGTTATGGTGGACTGGTTATGGTGGACTGGTTATGTTGTCCGGCATGCGACATATCTGGACCGTTAGGGCGGCCGCCGTCATCGCTCCGCTTGCCTGGCTGTTGCTCGCGTACGGGCAGGACAGGTCCCTTCAGGCGTTCGCCAACGGGGGCAGCAGCGGGTCGTTCGATGCCGATGACTTCGTACGGCCGGTCCTTTGCCTGTTGGCGGCCGGGCTGCTGTTTGGACTCATCGCAACGCTGCGGTTCTCTCCGCTGGGCGCCGTGCTCACTGGAGTCGTCTATACCGCCAGCTACCTGGCTCTGCTGGTGAACCCCGATGCACTACTGGACCTGTTCCCGAACAAGCTCTCATTGGCCGGGCGGGCCGCCGACCCGACCACGCCACTGCGTACCGGAGCCACGCTGGTGCTTGGCGCGTTGCTGCTGGTCGGCGTCGTCAGCGTCGGCCGGTGGCGGCGGTGGCCAGTGCCCACGACCACCGACGCGGACTGGGCCGACGCCTATGCGACCTGGCCGCGGGAGCGTCCTCTGGGCGTGGACGGGCTGGGACTCACGCCGGACCGGTACGCCGAGCCCGTCCGTACCGGCGGAGCAGCCTGGACATCCGAGACCAGCGCCCCGGCGACCGGCTGGTCAGGGACCGGATGGGGCTGAACCCCTACAGCGTCCACGCGGCCGGCGCCGAGGACCCATGGCGACCCAGCCACTCGCCGGTCGGACGATGGCGGGTGGCCCCGCGGGTACGTGAGGTCCTCGCGCTCACGGCCGAAGGACGTGCCGGTTATAGAGCACACGCGCATTCCTAGACATGGACCAGCACCTGCGACAGTCTGCAAGCATGCGATCTCGAACGGACGGCATGTGGTGGGGCGCCGCCATCGAAGCGCCGGACCCCGGTGCCCTGGCGAAGTTCTACTCCGAGCTGCTCGGTTGGCCCATCGGTCACGAAGAGCCTGGAACGGCCATACTCGCCGCGTCACAGGGATCCATCTACATCGTGTTCCAGCAGGCACCCGGATACCAGCCCCCCGTCTGGCCGCCGGTGGACGGGCAGCAGCGTCCGATGATGCACTTCGACTTCCAGGTCGGAGACCTCGATTCCGCGGTCGCCGAGGCGGTCGCTCTGGGAGCCACCGTGGCTGCGGCTCAACCGCAGGACAACGTCCGAGTGCTCCTGGACCCCGCCGGCCACCCGTTCTGTCTCTGCCGAGACGAGGACTAGCCACACCCGGCTGACGCGAGCGTGGATCTCCGCGCCGGTTCTGTGGCGCAGGGGTCCAATCGCGGCCGGATCCGACGCCGCAGACGAGCGTGCCGGCCAGCCGTACGCTGGCGCAGATCCCGCTCGGTGCCGTGCCTGCTACATGCCGAGCACGCGCTGGCGTACCTCGGCGGTCTCGCGTAGCTGTGCGGGCGTCCCGCTCGCCACGATGCGGCCCTCGATGAGGACGTAGCCGCGGTCGGACACCTCCAGCGCCCGCTCCACGTCCTGCTCGACCAGGAGCACGCCGACCCCGCTCGCGGTGACCGAGGCGAGGGCGTCGAAGACCTCGTCGACGATGACCGGGGCGAGCCCGAGCGAGGGCTCGTCGAGCAGCAGCAGTCGGGGCCGGGCCATCAGCGCGCGGCCGATGGCGAGCATCTGCTGCTCGCCGCCGGAGAGGCTGCCGGCCGGTTGCCGCGCCCGCTCCCGCAGCCGGGGAAACAGGTCGTACACCTCGGCCTCGGTCGTACGGTAGACCGGCCGCGCCGTCCGCCGGTAGGCGCCGAGCAGCAGGTTGTCCCGCACGGTCAGGTGGCCGAAGACCCGCCGGCCCTCGGGCACGGTGGCCACGCCGTGATCGCACACCCGGTGCCCGGGCAGGGCGGCGATGTCGACCCCGTCGATGCGGATGGTGCCCGCCGCGGTCGGGTGGAGTCCGGCGATGGTCTGCACGAGCGTGGTCTTGCCGGCGCCGTTCGGTCCGACGATGCACACCATCTCGGCCGCGCCGACGTCGAGGTCGACTCCCCACAGCGCCTGCGCGTCGCCGTAGCGGGCCTCAACTCCGCGGACCTCAAGCACGCTGCCTCCCCAGGTAGGCATGGACCACCGCCGGGTCGGCCAGAACCGTGCCCGGTGCGCCGTCGGCGATGAGGACCCCGCGGTCCAGCACCACGATCCGGGTCGCCAGCTGCTGGAGCACCCGGAGCAGATGTTCGACGATGATGATGGAGATGCCGGTGGCGTGAATGCGCCCGATGACCGTGACGGCGTCGTCGATCTCGGCCGGGTTCAGCCCGGCCAGCGCCTCGTCGAGCAGCAGGACGACCGGCTCGGCCGCGATCGCTCGCGCCATCTCCAGCAGCTGGCGCTGGTGCAGGTTGAGCGCGTCCGGCCGGGCGCCCGCCAGATGTCCAAGGTGGACTGTTGCGAGGTGACGCTCGGCTTCCCGCCGCGCTTGTGCGAGAGACGCGCCGGTACGGCCGAACATGACCGCCATCGCGACGTTGTCCCGAACCGTCATCGAGCCGAACGGTTTGGGGATCTGGTAGGTGCGGGCCACGCCGGTATGCGCCACGCGGTGCGGCGCCAGGCCGCTGGTGGTCCGGCCGTTGATGGCGATGGTGCCCCGGGTGCACTGCATCGCACCGGACAGCAGGTTCACCAGCGTCGTCTTGCCGGAGCCGTTCGGCCCGACCAGGCCGACGATCTCGCCCTCGGAGACCTCCACCGAGACGTCGTCGAGCGCCCGCACGCCGCCGAAGTCCCGGGTGACCCCGCGAACGGAGACCAGCACCCGCCCGCCCGGTGCGATCTCCGCCGGTGGTGGAGCCGCCTCGATGCTGGGTGCTGGCGCCGGTTCCGGCGCCGGCGGCGCTGCGGGTGCGGGTGCTGTGGCCGGACGGAACCGGTCGACGACGGTCGCCACGATGGCCGCGGCCAGCATCGCGTAGAGGACCGCGTCGAGCTCGGCCCAGTACCCGGTGACCAGCATGCCCACGATCACCACCAGGAACGTGCCGAGCGCGAGCCAGGGCCGGGCCCGCAGCCGCCCGTACAGTCCCTCCGGGGCGAGCACCACGAGGCCGGCCAGCAGCGCGCCGAGGATGATGTTGCTGTAGTCGGTCAGGCCGCCCACGGCCAGCCGATCCTGCAGCACCACCAGCAACGCGGCCCCGATCACCGGGCCGAGCCAGTGCCGGCGGCCGCCGAGCACGCTGATGAGGATGACGAACAGCGGTATGTTCAGCCCGAAGACGCTCTCCACCGCGACATAGCCCTGCGACATGGCGAAGAGCGCCCCGCTCATGCCGCCGAGCCCGCCGCCCAGCACGGTAGCGATCATCTTGTAGCGGAACGTCGGCACGCCGAGCACCTCGGCGGCGTCCTCGGCGTCGTGTACGGCGGCCAGCCCCCGGCCGAACCGGGAGCCGTGGATGGCCAGCCCGACCCCGACGGCGAGCGTGGCGACCGCCAGGTTGAGGAAGAAGACGAGGTGCTGGAAGTCGGCGATCGAGTCCGGGAACCTCGGAGCCCGCAGCGTGGTCCCCTGACCGCCGTCGATGTCGCTGTTGATCCGGGCGATGGCGGCCAGGATGAACGGCACCGCGAGCGTGAGAAGCGCGAATATCTCGCCCCGCAGGGACCGGAGCCGGAACGCGACGGCACCGATGACGACCGCGAGCAGCCCGCCGAGCAGCCCGCCGATCGGGATACTGACCAGGTAGTTCAAGCCGTGCCGGCCGGTCAGCACCGCCATCGCGTACGCACCGGCGCCGACATAGGCGCCCTGGCCGAAACTGAAGTAGCCGGCGTACCCGGAGAGCAGGTTCCAGCTCGTCGCCTGCGTGATCCAGAACAGCACCGTGTACATCACCACGATGTTGTAGGGCGCCAGCCCGATGGATGTGTTGAACTGAGCCAGCAGGGCGAGGATCAGGCTCACCCCGACCAGGTACGCGAGTCCTCTTCGGACACTCATGCCGGCTCCTCGCGCCGCTCGCTCATGCGACGCTCCGGCGGGTGAAGACCCCCTGCGGTCGCAGCACCAGCGCCAGGATGATCGCAAGGAACAGGGCGATCGGCTCGGTCGCCGGCGACCAGATCAAGGAGACCAGGCCGGACAGTACGCCGACACTGACACCGGCCAGGAGCGTGCCGAGCAGGTTGCCCAACCCGCCGAGGATGACCACGGCGAAGACGGTGCCGAACCACTCGTACGCGGTGGCGGGCGTGATGCTGTTGGCGAGCGTGAACACCATGCCGGCCACCGCGGCGCTGGCGCCCGCGGCACCGCCCAGCAACAGGCCGAGCCGCCGGTGGTCGATGCCGAAGGCGGCCGCGACCATGCGGTCCTGCGCGAAGGCGCGCATGCCACGCCCCAGGAAGGTGTTGCGCAACACCAGGTGGCCGCCGCCGAGGAGCAGCAGCGCGAACCCGAACGCGAGCATCCGGTTGGTCGGCAGGGCGAGCCGGCCGAGGTGGAGCGCGCTCGTCGCATAGGGGTTATCTTCGACCGGTAGCTGCCGGAAGTCGGCAGTCCACACGTTCGTCGCGACCTGGATCGCGATGATGAGCAGTCCGAAGCTCACCAGCAGTGAGTTGAACTCGACGATGCTGAGCCGGTCGTACGCCCATTGCAGAGCGGCGCCGACGACGAAGAGCACCGGCGCGGTCACGACGACCGTGAGGATCGGGTCTACCCGCCAGGCGGTCACCAGCTGGTAGGTGAGGTACGCGCCAGCGAGGATCAGCCCGAAGTGCGCCAGGTTGATGACCCGTAGCACGCCCCACGTCACCGACAGCCCGGCCGCCATCAGGGCGTACAGGCCGCCGATCAGAGCACCGCTGAGTGCCACCTGTACGGCGTTCATGCGACCTCCTTCCGGTTCGTGTCGGCGTTGCCCGTGCCGCCGCGGCGGCACGGGCAACGCGTTGGTCAGCGGCTGTCTGGCGGATGTGCGCTGCTCAGCCCGCCGGCCCCTGGATAGGCGCCACGGCCTTGTCCACCGGCCGCACCATGACCCAGTCTCCATTTTGGATCTGCTTGATGCCGAGCGTGGTCGGCCAGAAGTTGTTCACCTTCGGGTCGAACGTGAGGTGCCCGCTGAAGGTGGTGTCCGCGCCGCTGGCGTGCAGGTAGTCACAGACCGCCTGCTGGTTGACCGAACCGGCGCCCTTGACCCCGTCGATCAGGATCTGCCAGGCGTTCCAGCTCGCCGCGGCCTGTGTCTCGAAGACCGTGTAGGGCACCTTCTGCGCGGTCGCCCGGGACTTGAAGTCGTCCACGATAACCTTGACCTCGCCGCCCATCCGGTCGACGTTCGCCTTGTTCGGCTCGAAGATGGACACCGACAGGATGCCGTTGCCGTCCGCCCCGAGGCCGAGCAGCGGACCCGGCGCCGGGAACAGGCTGAAGGTCAGCGGCGGCCGGTAGCCGAGCTGCTTCATGGCATTCAGCTGGCCGACGGTGTCCACGCCGAGGCTGTTGCTGATGAGCAGATCAGGATTGGCGTTGCGGACCTTGGTCGCGAGGTTGGTCCAGTCGGTGGTGCCCGGCGCGTAGTGCTCGTTGAGCACTACCTGCAGACCGCGCTGCGTGGCGATGGTGGGCACGCCGTTCTTGTCCGCGCCGAGGCCGTCGGTGACGAACGCGGCCGAGCCGCTCTGGCTGGTCAGGATGGCGATGCGCTTGGGCGGGTTGGGCAGGCTCGCCACCGCGTCGAAGAGCAGACTCGGGATGAACGAGTTCGGCGTGGGACCGATCGACCAGCCTGGGAACTGGCACGCGTAGGTCAGCTGCGGCGCCAGCACCGCGGTGTGGTGCGGCATGACATAACCGTGCCGCTCGGCCACCGCCATCGCGGCCAGGATGTTCGGGGTCGCGTACGGTCCGATGATCAGGTCGACCTTGTCCTGTGTGATCAGCTGCTCGTACAGGGGGCCGACCTTGGTCGTGTCGGACTGGTCATCCAGAACCGTCCATTTCACCGGCCGACCGAGTAGCCCACCGCTGGCGTTGAGCCGGTCAATGAACTCCTCACCAGCGATCTTGTGGATGATGCCCGTGGCCGCGAAGGCACCGGTCAGCGACAACGTCGAGCCCACCACGATCGGCTGCTGCTCGGTCTTGTCCGCTTGCTCCTTGGTGCTGCAGGCCGCGGTGCCAGCGACCAGCAGGACCGCCGCGAGCGCAAGTCGTACCCGTCTGCGCACGTTCACTCCTCTCTAGTACACGACGCCGGTGTCGTGGACGACTACACCGCCGAGCACGGTCAACACGGAATTGATCTTCTTGACGTCAGCGTCGCTGACCGCGTGCGGGTCGAAGTAGTTCCGGTTCAGCACCGCCACATCACCCAGCCGCCCCGGCTCGATGACGGCTTAGGCGGCAGTGTATGGTGTGCATGGACACTGTGCAATATCGCTGAGCAGCACGTTCGCTCGAGTGAACACGCGCAGTCGTGGATGGGTCAGCGGTGCGTGGGCCGTCATCGGTGGGCGCCCCGAACCAGCTGTTAACCCGTGGTGAACCGCCGTGCAGCGCGCGCGTATCGACGTCAGCGGAAGCGTTCGGCGACGAACCAAACGCCGACGGCCGGCTCGATGCCGTGGTTGGCGTAGGAGTGCGGGGTGGTGCAGTCGAACGACACCGAGTCGCCCGGGTTCAGCACGTAGGTGTCGAAGCCGAGCGTCAACGTCAGCTGGCCGGACAGCACGTGCCCCCATTCGGTGCCCGAGTGGCGCATCAGCACACCCGCGCCGGAGGAGCTGCCGCCGGGCGCGTACGTGATGCGCAGGAAGTCGACATGGGTGTCCGGCAGCTGACCGAGCAGCTCCCACGTCACGCCGGAGTCGAGGTGCAGCACCTCACGCTCCTCGGCCGCCACCACCGGTCCGACCCGTCGCTTGTGCTGAAGCTTGCGCAGGCCCTGCGTGACGGCCGACCGTGCCGACCGGTCCGCGCCTGCCGGCGCGCGCGCCCCGGCCGGGTCCGGGAGCCCATCATCCCGGCCGGCGCCGGAAAGGGTCCGGCCGGTGGGACCGGGTGGTGCGGCCGTCGCGTC
>JAEHDK010000408.1 GCA_016880465.1 Micromonosporaceae bacterium | reverse complement strand
GTGCGTGGCGGGCGGCCGGCTCTGGCGCGCCCGGCTCGGCGGCGCGCTCGTCCGGCTCGGTCAGTACCTGGCCCCGGCCGAGGAGCCGGACGCCCTCGTGCCGCGGTCGAGGTCGGTCGCGACCCAACCGTGCACGGCGTGCTAGACCGACCGGGGGCAACAAGCAGTTCAGCGCCGGCTGGGGTCCGCCGAACCGGGCATTGTTGGAGGAGTTCGCCGCACCCGCGCGGCGCGACGCGCGCCGGTCAGGCGTCACCCGCGCCCTGCTCACCGCGGTGGCGCGGCCGACCAGGCGGCGCGTCGTCATGCGTCGCGCGCTGACCCCAGCCGGGTGGCCACCATCGCTCAGCCAGCGTCCGACGAGTGGCCGGGGAACAGATGCGCGGCCGGGTCGATGACCACGGCGGCGTTGTTCACCGCGGTCGCGGCCTCGCCGAACCCGGTGGCGATCAGCCGTACCTTGCCCCGGTACTCGGTGATGTCCCCGGCCGCGAAGACCCGTGGCAGGTTCGTCGCCATCGTGCTGTCGACCACGATGTGCCGCTTGTCGAGGGCAAGCCCCCACTCGGCGATCGGACCGAGATCGGCGGTGAAGCCGAGCGCCGCCACGATGGTGTCGGCCGGTAGTACTCGCGGGTCCTCGCCTCTCGCGACGACCTCGACACCGGTCACCCGCCCGTCGCCGATCAGCTTGGTGACCTGCGCGTTGACGATGATCTGCACCGGCAGTGTCTGGACCCGGGCGACCGTCGAGGCGTGTGCGCGGAACTTGTCCCGGCGGTGCACGACCGTGACGGACTTCGCGATCGGCTCGAGCGCCAGCGCCCAGTCGAACGCGGAGTCCCCGCCGCCGATGATCACGACGTGGTGCCCCGCGTGGTCGTCCAGGTGCGGTACGAAGTAGACCACCCCGTCACCGGCGAACGCGCCCGCCGCCGGCAGCGGGCGGGGCGTGAAGCTGCCCAGGCCACCGGTGATGATAATGGCGCCGCACCGCAGGCTCGTACCGTCGCCCAGCGAGAGCATCGGCATACCGTCCACATAGGACATCTCATCGGCTCGGACGCCGAGCAGGTACTCCGGCGCGAACTGGCCGGCCTGCTCGACGAGGTTGGCGACGAGGTCCCGGCCCTTGATCGCGGGGAAGCCTGCGACATCGAAGATCATCTTTTCCGGGTACATCGCGGTGATCTGCCCGCCCGGCTCGGGGAGCGCGTCGACCACTGCCGTGGACAGCCCGCGGAACCCGGCGTAGTAGGCCGCGAACAGCCCAGTCGGCCCAGCCCCGACGATCACGACATCGACCTCGCGCATGCCCCCTACCTTCCCCGGTCCAAGTGTGCAGGGAAACGCTACGAGACTGGGTCGGGATGCGGCAACCAAGGCAAACTCGCCAGCGCTCCGATCTCGGCGTGCGCGGTACCGTCGAGCTCCCATCGCCGCTGCGTGACCCATTCACGACCCTGGATGCGCTGCAGTACGATGATCGCGTCGGCCCGCTCGGTGTTGTGACAGACCGCGGCCGAACCGTCAGGATTTCGATAGTCCAGCGACAGGGTGCGATCTGTGGGCTGGGTCACCTCGATCCGGATGCGGGCATCGCCGGACCGCCCCCGTACCGTCCAGGTCGGCAAGCCCAGCTGGGCGTGGCAGGACAGCGCGGCGACGAGCGGGTCGCCGCCCGGCCACTCGACGCCGCCGAGCCGGAGCCGGACGAACGGCAGGGGCGGCAGCAGGCGCAGCAGCGGACGGGTGGACACCCCGGCCACCACCTCGACCACGTCCCCGCCGCCGAGGTCCGCGTGCAGCCAGCCCCAGCGCCGCGCATTGCCGTGGCCGTATACGCGGGCGCAGTTGCCGGGTGCGCGGTCGAGCCGGAGGGTCGCCGGTCCGATGTGGACGGTACCGGTGAAGGTGGCGGACGGGTACGGCACGATCTGTACGGCCGGCAGCAGCTCCCGGCGCCAGGACCAGCGCGGGAACGTGTACAGCGGCGCACCGCCACCATGCCGGGACAGCTCCCACGCCAGCGCGTCCGCACTACCGGCCAGCCGGTCCGCGCTGACCGTCACGCCCTCGGCCGCGAACACCTCCTCGCCGGATGGCGGTTGCCACGGCGCGGGACCGAAGCGCGCCACGACCGGCGCCCCGCCCGTAGGGAAGGCGGCCGCCCAGCCGTGTGCGTACGGTGGCGCCTCGCCCGTCGGGGCGACCAGCTCGTGGTGCAGCCAGATCCCGGTACCCGTGACCGGATCGGTGAGCGTGCTGTACCAGACTTCCAGCCGCCCGCGCCGGCCGCGCCAGCGGGGGCGCATGAGTTCCGCAGCGTCCAATGTGGACCCCTGAGGCTATGACTGGCTGGGCAGCTCCGGGACCGGAACGTCCAGTGTGGAATCCGCGGGTGGCGGTTCGGTGGTCTCCTCGAACTCGTCCCGGCGCCGCCGGAGCAGCACCGCGGCGAGCAGCCCACCGGCGAACCCGAACAGGTGCCCCTGCCACGAGACGCGCTCGTCGGTGGGCAGCAACCCGATCAGCTGCCAGCCGTACAGCAGTCCGATGAGGACCGCGACGGCGATGTTCCACCAGCTGCGCTCGAACACGCCGCGGGCGAGCAGGAAGCCGAGGTAGCCGAAGATGACGCCGCTGGCGCCGATGACGGGCGAGCGCGGATCGCCGGTGAACCAGACACCGAGCCCGCTGACCAGCATGACCACGGCCGTGACACCGACGAAGCGGCCGACGCCGGCGGCGAGCGCGAAGGTACCGAGCGGGATGAGGACCACGCTGTTTCCGTAGAGGTGCGCGAAGTCGTCGTGCAGGAACGGCGCGAACAGGATGCCGTCGAGCCCGGCGATGTGCCGGGGCCAGATGCCACCGGCCAGCTCCAGGTCGATCGGCACTGCCCGGTCTACCAGCTCCACCGCGAACAGCACCGGCACGACGGCACACATTGCCACGAATGCGCGGCCTATCGCGCCGTAGAAGGCCTCCGTACCGAACCGCTGGGCCACACCCGCACTGTACGCAAAATCCGGCGGCTCAACGGCACATCAGTACCAGTTGTGCGACAGGAAAAAGGACCAGGCGCCGCAGGGCGTGCTGTACCGGTCCTTGATGTAGTCCAGGCCCCATTTGATCTGGGTCGCGGGGTTGGTACGCCAGTCGGCGCCGTACTTCGACATCTTGGAGCCGGGCAGTGCCTGCGGGATCCCGTACGCGCCCGAGCCCGTGTTCGTGGACGTCGTCGTCCAGCCGCTCTCCTTGGTCCACAGCTTGTCCAGGCAGGGCGCCTGGTCCAGGCCGAAGCCCCACTCGAGCAGCAAGGTGCAGCCGATGTTGCGGTTGCCCGTGTACACGGCGCACGACGCGGGCGTCGGTCCGACGTCGACGCGGGTGTCCGATCGGCTCGCCGCCTTGTCGCGCCGGGCGGTCTCCTCGGCGACCCGCGCCTTGGCCGCCGCCGCCTTGGCCTCGGCGGTCGCCTTGGCCTTCGCCTCCTGCTCGGCCGCCCGTTGTTCGGCGGAGGCCGACAGGAAGGCGAAGCCGATCCGCGTCGCCTCGGTGCTCCCTTGCTGGGTCTTCGGGTTGCCGGAGAGGTACAGGCCGCCTGCCACGCCGGTCAGCAGCAGGAGTACGGCGAGCGCCCGGACAGTGACCCGGATGGCCAGCCGATGCACGCGGTGATCCTTTCGTCGGCGACAGGACCGAAACTCCCAGGCGTCACTCTGGCCTCAGCGGACGCAGAGGTGCTCGGGATCACCATGGCGCACCCGGGCCCGCGGGGAAAGCCCGGGACGGTGTCAATGTCGCGCGCGTCATGGAGTAAAACCCGCCTTAAGGGTACGTTCTGGTCAGCCCTCCAGGCGCCCGGTGCTGGGGTCGGGTGCGGGCCCCGCTGGCCACCCGGGCCAGCCGGCGGGCTCGGGAAGACTCCGTGCCTGGCTAGACGCTGATGGCACCGCGCCAGCCCGACCAGTGCCCGCGGGGCACGCCGCGGCATGGCCGGGCCGGCGCGGATCGCCGGCGCCGCCGGGGCGCAACCGGCGGCGCTCGTCTTGCGGAGCCGGTGGATGGCCGGCTCGTCGATCATCGAGGGGCGCCGGCCGGGACGCATGCCCCCTGTACGCGGCCCGGCCGGCGTGCGGTGGCGCCCCAACCCCGGGCCGGGTGGCGCACCGCGCTGGTGGGACGCCGGCTGGCGGCC
>JAEHDK010000407.1 GCA_016880465.1 Micromonosporaceae bacterium | reverse complement strand
GGCCGGTCGACCGGCCTAGCTGGCCCGGGTGCTCAGTGTGCCGCGTGCCGGCCACCGAGGGCGGCGGCCGGCACGCGCAGTTCGGCGACCAGGGTGGCCCGCGCTGTCGTGATGGGAACCGACGCCACCAGCCCGATGGTGCCGACCGCGCTGCGGACGATCTCCTGGGCGAGGAACTCGCTCGTCAGCAGATCGCTGACGTCCTGATTGCCGGCGATGACGAGCAGCAGCAGGGGTAGCGAGGCGCCGGCGTACGCCAGCACGATCGTGTTCACCGCCGACGCGACGTGGGCCCGGCCGATCCGGGTGGCCGCGCGGTACAGCCCGAGCCGGGACGCCGCGGTCGGGGCCAGCTCGGCAACCGTGGCCGCCTGGGTGACCGTGACGTCGTCGAGCACGCCCAACGAGCCGATGATGATGCCGGCCAGCAGCAGACCCCGCATGTCCACGCTGCCCCGCATGATGGACAGCAGCGCGCTCTCGTCGCTGCCGACGCCGGTGAGCTGGGCCAGCCCGGTGAACAGCGCGCCGAGCAGTCCGGTGAGGACGAGGCTGGCCAACGTACCGAGGATCGCGACGGACGTGTGCACGCTCAGCCCGTGGGTGAGGTACAGCACCGCGAACATGATCGCCGACGCGCCGACGACCGCGACGAGCAGCGGGGACTGGCCGGACAGGATGGCCGGCAGGATGAACACCAGCAGGACCAGGAAGCTCACCGCGAGGCCGATCAGTGCGGTGAGTCCCCGCCACCGGCCGAACGCGATGATGACCAGTGCGGCGAGTCCGAGCAGGGACAGCAGCTGCCGCCCGCGCTGATGGTCGATGACCACGTAGTCGCCGCCCCCTGGTACGGCGCCGGGCTGGAAGATCAGCACGACCTCGTCGCCGGGATGCAGGACCGGGGCGCCCGGCCCCTGCGGCAGCTGCACGGTGACCGTCTGGCCCTGGCCCGGGCCGCTGCCAATCTGCACGGCGGCGTTGCCGCACCGGGCGGGACTGCCCGGCTGCGCCGGCTGCCCGGGCGGGCACGGCTGCTGCACCACCTGCCCGACCCGGCCGTACGCGCGCTCGCCGGACGGCGGGGCGACGGCCCCGGCTCCCACCTGCCCAGGCCACAGCACGACCAGCATGACGGCGGTCGCGACCATCGCCGGTACGAGGACGGCCATGACGACGCGCCGGGTGTGGGTCGACGCGGTGGTCAGGGTCGCGTGGCTGTGCGCGCCGGTGGGCCGGTTGACCGGCTCGGCGTCCCGGGTCTCGTCCCGGCGGGGGTGTGCCACCAGATCATCTAACCGTCCGGGGCACCGGCGGATCGATCCTCCGATCCGGCTGGGTGCCAGTGCCGGCGCGACCCACGCCAGCGTTCCGCGTGCCACGACGCGAACCGGCCCGGACCCCGGCGAGCCGCACTCAGCCGGTGCGTACGTCGATCGCGACGACGTACGCGGTGCCGCCGCTCGGGTCGGGCCGGCTCACCTGGCCCGTACGGATCTGCGGGGTCTGGTCGCTGCCGGGCGCGACCCGGACCCCGAGCCCGTACGTCACATAGCCCTCGAAGTCGCCCGCCGGGGCGTAGCCCGCCAGGTTGCCCAGCCCCACCGGGGTCGGGGCGGCGTACCGGACCGTGCTCCTGCCGGCGGCGTCGTGGGCCTGGGCGGGGTCGAAGACGATCCGCAGGAACGCGTTACCGGGCAAGGGCACCGGGTTGCCCGAACCGTCGCTGACGACCTGGCGTACGTATGACAGGCGGTAGCTGGGCACGGCGCCGGCGAACGTGAACGTGATCCGGGTGTAGGCGGGGCTCTCGGTCGGATGGTCGCCGGTCCGGATCTCCACGAGGTACGGCAGCGCGATGGCGCCGGGCAGCGGCACCGAGACCGGGTTGGCAACGCTGGCCTCGGTGCTCGGGACCGCCCAGCCGTACGTCACCCGGAACGACTCGCCCGGGTCGGCCGGCGGCCGGTTCGAGGCGGCGGTGGCCGGCACGGGTGGCGTGGTCACCCCCGCGGTCGGCGGGCCGCCCGCCGCCGGGCCGCTGGCGGGCGGGGCGCAGGCGGTCCCGCTGAACAGGATCAGGACGGCGACGACGAGGAACCGTCTCATCGGGATAACCCCTTCCGGCCGGTGCGGTGGTGGAGCGGTGATTTGGCGCTACGACGCGGCAGCGGCCCGTCCGGTTGTCGGTACCGCCTGTCGGGTTCGCGACCCGCTAGGGTGCGAGCCGTGCCAAGCGTCTGGAAGAACGTGGCAAGCCGGCTGCGGCGCTTCGGCGGCCGCGCCGTGCCGCAGCTGCCAGGTCAGCGGGTTCCCGGCCCGCGCCCGGCCACGCCCCGCCCGAGCCCACCGAAGGGCCGGCACCTGGTGTACGCGCCGCAGCTCGACGGGCGGGCCGATCCCGGCGAGATCGTCTGGACCTGGGTGGCGTACGAGGACGAGCCGACCGAGGGCAAGGACCGGCCGGTGCTGGTGGTGGGCCGGCGCGGTCGCACGCTGCTCGGGCTGATGCTGTCGAGCCAGCACGAGCGCGACGGCCAGTGGAACTGGTTCGCCCTCGGGCCGGGCGGGTGGGACCGGGAACAGCGGCCGAGCTGGGTACGCCTCGACCGGGTGCTCGAGGTGCCGGAGAGCGGGATCCGCCGGGAGGGCGCCGTACTCGACCGGAGCCGCTTCGACGCGATCGCCGGGCAGCTGCGCGGCCGCCACGGCTGGGCGTGACCGGCCGCCCGCAACGGCCGGCTCGACCGTCAGCGGCGCTCGACCCGGCGGACCGGTACCCCCGGCCGCCAGGTCTCGATCACGAGGAACTCGCCGCTCTCGTCGATCGACGTGAGTACGACCTCGGACAGGTCGAGCCGGAACAGGTGGAAGTCGGTGGTGGGGTGCGCGGTCTGGTCGGCGTACGCCGCGACGTCGGCCGGCCGGGCCTCGACCGCTCGCCCGGCCACCTTGGCGTCGCCGCCGGCCATGGACGCGTCGCCCGGGTTGGCGTGGACCGCAAAGCGCCCGTCCCGCTGGAGGTCGCGTGCCTTGACGGCCCCGCGCATCGAGCCGATCGTCAGGTCCGGGCCGTAGAAGCTGACCTCGGTGCCGCTGACCCGGGGCGAGCCGTCGCGGCGTACGGTCGCCAGCACGTGATGCCGCGCCGCGGTGAACCGGGCCTGTACAGCCGCGGCCAGCCGCGGCGCCTCCTGCTCGAACTGTTCCCACGTCGCCATGAGGGGCATCCTGCCACCGCTCGCCGGTCATCGCCGGTGCGCGGAACGCACGTGGCTCGGTCCAGGCCAGCACCCGGGCCGGGGCAGGGGCGACGGCACCGGCCGCGGCTAAGGTTCGGCCGGCACCGAACGGTTCCGGGCCTAGTCTCGGCGGCATGCACACTGTGACGCGACACGCGGAGGTACGCGCCGTGCTGGCCGATCCGCGGTTCACCGTTCCGCCGCTGCCGGCG
>JAEHDK010000406.1 GCA_016880465.1 Micromonosporaceae bacterium | reverse complement strand
GCGGCGAGGAGTCGGCGCTGTTCGCGGGCGACCTGCTGCGCATGTACCTGCGGTATGCCGAGCGGCACGGCTGGGTGACCGAGGTGCTCGACAGCCAGGAGTCCGATCTCGGCGGCCTCAAGGACGTCGCGGTCGCGGTGAAGACCCGCGGCATCCCGGATGGTGGCAACGGAGTCTGGTCGAGGCTCAAGTGGGAGGGCGGCGTACACCGGGTCCAGCGGGTCCCGGTCACCGAGTCGCAGGGCCGCATCCACACCTCGGCGGCCGGCGTACTGGTCACCCCGGAGGCGGACGAGGCCGAGGTCGAGATCGACCCGGGCGACCTGCGCATCGACGTGTTCCGCTCGTCCGGCCCGGGTGGGCAGTCGGTCAACACGACCGACTCGGCCGTACGCATCACCCACCTGCCCAGCGGCATCGTGGTGTCCTGCCAGAACGAGCGCTCCCAGCTGCAGAACCGGGATCGCGCGATGCGGCTGCTCCGCGCCAAGCTGGCCCAGCTCGCCGAGGAGCAGGCGGCCGCGGCGGCCTCGGACGCGCGCAGGGCGCAGATACGCACGGTCGACCGGTCGGAGCGCATCCGCACGTACAACTACCCGCAGAACCGGATCACCGACCACCGGATCGGGTTCACCGCGTACAACGTCGACCTGGTCCTGGCCGGCGACCTGGACGCGGTGCTGGACGCGCTGACGGCGGCCGAGCGGGCCGCCCGCCTCGCCGGCGAAGACCAGATACGCCGATAACGCTGCGCTCGCTCCGCTCGCGCGGCGGCGCGACCTTGCCGGCGTTCGTTGGTCACGATGCGCGGGCGGTGCGGTGCGGGTCGGACTTCGCCTCGAGCATCGCGCGATCGGCGGCCGCGAACGCCTCCACCAGCACCTCGCGCAGCCGGATCCGCGGTCCGGTCACCTCCGCCCAGCCGACGCTGACGTCGATCGGGGTACCGGGGACGATCGCGGACCAGTCCTGGGCGGCGACCGCGGCGCGGATGCGCTGACCGCACTCGGCCGCCTCGAGCAGCGACGTGTTGGGCAGCACGACCACGAACTCGTCGCCGCCGTAGCGCGCGACGAAGTCGTCGCGGCGCATGACCCGGTGCAGGATGGCGGCCACCTGCTGCAGCACCAGGTCACCGGCGAGGTGGCCATGGCGCGTGTTGACCGCCTTGAAGCCGTCCATGTCGCAGACGCCGACGATCGCGTCCTCGCCGCGCTGGACCATGCCCGCCACGTACTGCTCGAGGTGGCGCCGGTTCGGCAGGCCGGTGAGCGGGTCGGTGCGCGCCTCGCCGGCGTACCGCTCGACCGCCCGCCGCAGCTCATCGTGGTCGACCTGGGCGGCGACCCCCTCGACGAAGATCTCCCGCAGCCGCTCACCGTACTCCGCGGCCACCCGGAACGCCTGCCGGTCGGCCTCGTACGCCGAACGAGCATCACCGGCGCGCAGGTGGGCCAGCGCCGCCAGCCGGGGCACCTCGGCCGGCCCGACCGTCTCTGCGCTCACGTCGATCGTGCCGAGCCGGGCCAGTGCCTCGATCGGCCGGCCCTCGCCGATCGCCAGGCACACCTCGCCGAGCGCCGCCAGGTCCCGGGTGCGCTTGCTGTCGTCGACGTTCGCCCACAGGCCGCGACAGTCCACACCGGACGGACAGCGGTGGCCCAGGGCCGCCAGGCGGGCGACCGCGTACGCGAAGCCGGGCAGTGCGCTGGCGCGCACCTGCTCGAGCCGGCCGCTGCGCTGCAGCTCGGCGAACTCGGACGCCACGTCGGTGAGGATCCGCACGCACGACTCGGTGTTCCCCTGGTGGTCGTGCCAGGTGGCCACCCGCAGCCGGATGCCGGGCGTCGCGAGCGCCCCGTCGGCCACCCCGACCGCGGCCGCCACCTCGCGGGCCTTCTCGCTCGCGCTCACCGCATAGCCGTGGAAGCCCGCGTAGGAGTACGCCATCGCGAGGTTGTACCAGCCCCACGGAGTCAGCCCGTCCGGCTCCTCGATCGCCCGCAGCGCCCGCTGGGCCTGCACCATGTGCATGACGGTCTGTCGCACGCGGCCGCTGCGGTTGGCGACCAGCGCGGCCATCGCATGCAGCTGTCCTTGCAGGTACGGCTCCGGCCGGCCGCGGGTCTCGGCCAGCGCCACGTCGACGGCACCCACCAGCTCGTCGGTGCGCCCGAGGTTGAACAGCATCGCGATGCGCAGGATCAGCGCGTGGCACCGCTCGTACGAGCGCGGCGCCTGGGCGGTGAACCGCCGTACGATCGCCTCGGCCTCCGCCGACCGGCCGCTCTGCAGCAGGTCGTACACGGGAGCCAGCACGTCGGTCGATTCGACGGCAGCACCGGGCCT
>JAEHDK010000405.1 GCA_016880465.1 Micromonosporaceae bacterium | reverse complement strand
GGACGAGCTGCCCGACCTCCCGGCCGAGGTGCTCGCGCTGACCGCGGACCAGCTCGCGGCGGCCGGCCGGTACGCCGAGGCGGTCCGCGAGCGGCTGCGCGCGATCGTCCGGGAGCTCGTGGACCGCGAGGTCATCGAGCACCGGCCCGGGTGGACGGTCACCGAGCTGGCGCTCGCGGCCAGCCGGGCCCAGCCGGACACCGCACCGCCCCTGACGTACGCGGCCGCCGTGTTCTCCGAGATCTGGTACGGCGAGCGTCCGGCCAGATGGGAAGACGACGCCCGGATGCGGGAGTACGCGGCCGCGGTACACCGCGGGCTGGTGCCGGCATGAAACCGCGCCGGTGGCACCGGGTCGCGATCCCGTTCGCGGTCGCGATCGGGTTGATGGCGGCCAGCTGGGTCGCGCACGCGGTGGATGCGCCCGACTTCGGGGATTCCGGTACGCTCTCCCCGCTCGGCACCGGACCGGACGGCGCCAGCCGGCTGTCCGCCCTGCTCGCCGAGCGGGGCGTTCCGGTCGACCGGCAGACCACGGCACTCGGCACGGTACGGGCGGCGATGAGCGGTAACGCGACGGTGTTCGTACCGGCCCCCGGCCTGACGAACGAGAACCTCGCCCGGCTGATCGCCACGCTCCCGGTGCCGAACCGGGTCGTGCTCGTCGAGCCGGGCCGGCGGGACCAGCTCGACCTCCCGGTACTCAACCTGGGCACCCGGTGGTCATCCCGTGCGGCCGCACCCCGGTGTGCCGAGCCAATCGCCACGGCGGCCGGCGCGGCCGGCGTGTTCCGGAGCCGGTACGCACCGCTGGACAGGGGCGCGCCGACTGACGGCCCGGCGGATGCCCCGCAGCGGTACACCTGCTACTCCGGCGGCCTCGTCGGCACCCGGTGGGGCCACGTCGAGCTGGTGGTGGTCGGCGCCACCGACCTGTTCCGCTACGGCCGCATCGACGAGCACGGCAACGCCCGGCTCGCCGTCGACCTGCTCGCGGCGCACGGGCGGGTGATCTGGCTCGACCGGCACGACAAGGAGAAGGTCACCTACTCCGAGATCACCACCAAGCGGTTGGGCATACGGGTGCCGAGGGACCCGGGCGGCGGCGGCGGCCCCCCGCCGCCGGCCCCACCGAGTCCACTGTGGACGGCCGTACCGCCGACGTTCTGGCCGATCCTCGTCCAGCTGTTGCTCGTCGCGGTGGTGTTCGCGCTGTGGCGGGCGCGCCGGCTCGGCCCGCCGGTGCCCGAGCCGTTGCCCGTGACCGTACCGGCCGCCGAGACGGTGACCGGCCGCGGCCGGCTGTACGAGCGGGCCGACGCCCGCGGCCCGGCGCTGGACGCCCTGCAGACCGCGGCCCGGCACCGCATCCAGCGACTGCTCGACCTGCCGCCGGAGGCCGCCGAGGCCGATGTCGCGGCTGCCGTGGCCGCCCGCACCGGCCGGTCGCCGGGCGACGTACGTACGGTCCTCTATGGATTTGAGCCGGCCGATGACGACCACCTCCTGGCGGCGGTCGCGACGCTGGACGCGCTGGTGACCGAGGTCACCCGGGAAAGGACACGAGAATGACGCTGCCGACCGACGTGCTGACCGCGGGGGCGGACAACGATGCGCGCGAGACGCTCGGCCGGCTCCGCGCCGAGATCGCCAAGGCTGTGGTCGGGCAGGAGGGCGTGGTCGCCGGGCTGGTCGTCGCGCTCCTCTGCGGTGGCCACGTGATCCTGGAGGGCGTGCCGGGCGTGGCGAAGACGCTGCTGATCCGTACGCTCGCCGCGGCATTGCGGCTGGACGCCAAGCGGCTACAGTTCACCCCGGACCTGATGCCCGGCGACGTGACCGGCTCGCTCATCTACGACGCGCGTACCGCGGCGTTCGAGTTCCGGGAGGGTCCGGTCTTCACCAACCTGCTGCTCGCCGACGAGATCAACCGGACGCCGCCGAAGACCCAGGCCTCCCTGCTGGAGGCGATGGAGGAGCGGCAGGTCTCCGTCGAGGGCGCGGCCCGCCCGCTGCCCGAGCCGTTCCTGGTGGCGGCGACCCAGAATCCCATCGAGTACGAGGGGACCTACCCGCTGCCGGAGGCGCAGCTGGACCGGTTCCTGCTCAAGCTGACCGTGCCGCTGCCGAACCGCGACGAGGAGCTGGGCGTGCTGCGCGCGCATCACGGCGGCTTCGACCCGCGCAACCTGCGGGCGGCCGGGGT
>JAEHDK010000404.1 GCA_016880465.1 Micromonosporaceae bacterium | reverse complement strand
GTGCCGAGATCTACCCAGTTCGGGGTGCCCGGCGGGAAGTTGGTAGTCATGCCGCCATCCTGGTCCGCCCAGCGATGCCAGGCGGCCAAACGCGGCAACTGGCCGCCGGCTGCGGCGCGGTACCGCGCGAGCGTGACCGGCAGCCGGTCGGGGTACCCGTCCCAGGGCCGCTCATCCGGGGTACGCCGGGTAGGCGCGGGTTTCCGCCGCCTTCACCGCAGCCCAGACCCGTTGGCCGGGGACGAGCCGGAGCTGGGTCGCGGCGGCGGGAGTGATGTCGGCCGCGGCGTTGATGGGTCCGTCGAGCTGGACGCGCAGGTTGTCGCCGTGCCGCTGGATCGTGCTGATCGTGGCCGGCCAGGTGTTGCGCGGACTGCCGTCGGGCTGGTGCCGGTGCAACGCGACGGCGGCCGGCGGGAACGCCACGAAGACGTCGCCGTGGCTCGGCTCGGCGACGACGAGGCGGAACTCGCCGCCGATGGTGACGGTGTGCCGCTCCGCCCGGCCGCGGTAGAGATTGAGGCCGACGAGGCGGGCGACGTAGTCGGTACGGGGCTGCGCGGTGATGGTGGCCGCGTCGCCGTGCTGGACGACCCGGCCGTCTTCGACGATGACCAGCCGGTCGGCCAGGACGAGGGCGTCCAGCGGGTCGTGGGTGACCAGCAGGGTGGCGCCGGGATGCTCGCTCAGATGCCGGTGGAGCGCCGCGCGGGTGTCCAGGCGGGTACGCGCGTCGAGGGCGGCAAGGGGTTCGTCGAGGAGCAGCAGGGCCGGTTCGATGGCCAACGCGCGCGCAAGGGCGACGCGTTGCGCCTGCCCACCGGACAGCTGCCGGGGCTTGCGGCGGGCGTGGCCGGCCAGGCCCACCCGTACCAACCATGCGGCGGCCAGCTCGCGGGCGGCGCGCTTGGACATGCCGTGGCTCCGCGGTCCGAAGGCGACGTTGTCGAGCGCCGTCAGGTGGGGGAACAGCAGGTAGTCCTGGAAGACCACCCCGATCGACCGGCGCTCGGTGGGTGTCCACAGTCGACTGTCGGGGTCGTCCAGTACGCTGCCGGCCACCTCGATCCGCCCACCGGTGAGGGGTAGCAACCCGGCGAGGGCGCGCAGGGCCGTGGTCTTGCCGGCGCCGTTCGGGCCGAGCAGAGCGACCACCTCGCCGGGCGCGATCGACAGGTCGACGTCGAGCCGGAAGCCCGCGCCGTACTCGACGACCAGGTGGGCTTGCAGCAGTGGAGGATCGGTTCGGCGGTCGGTCACGGCGCGGCGATCCACCTGTCGCGCAGGCCGGCAAGGATCGCCACCGAGACGGCGAGCAGGATGAGGCTCAGTACGATCGCGTCCTGCAGGTCGGTCTCCAGCGCGAGGTAGACGGCCAGCGGCATGGTCTGGGTCCGGCCGGGGTTGTTGCCGGCAAACGTGATCGTCGCGCCGAACTCGCCCAGCGCGCGGGCCCAGCTCAGCACCGCGCCCGCGGCGATCCCCGGAGCCACCAAGGGCAGCGTGACGCGGCGGAAGGTGGTCCACCGGCCGGCACCCAAGGTCGCCGCGGCCTCCTCGTACCGGGTGTCGGCGCCGCGCAGCGCGCCCTCGACGGCGATGACCAGGAACGGCATGGCCACGAACGCTTCGGCGACCACCACGCCGGTCGTGGTGAACGGCAGCGTGAACCCGAACGTCTGGTACAGCCAGGTACCCAGCAGTCCCTTGCGGCCGAACACCAGCAGCAGTGCGACACCGCCCACCACCGGCGGCAGCACCAACGGGACCGTGACCAGAGCGCGGACCAGGCGCCGGCCGGGAAACTCGACCCGGGCCAGCAGCCACGCGAGCGGTACGCCGATCAGCAGGCAGACCACGGTGGCGAGGCTGGCGGTCTGCAGCGACAGCCGGAGCGCGGTCAGTACGCCGGGCGCGGTCAGCCGGTCGGGCAGGGTGGACCACGGTGCGCGCAGCACCAGACCGGCCATGGGCAGCGCGAGGAAGGCCAGTCCCGCCAGGCCCGGGATCAGCAGCACAACCGGGACGCGGCCGGCTCTCGTGCGGCGGCGGGGCGGCCTGCCGGTCACCGGCGCCGAGGCCACCTCCACCCCGGGATCGTCGATGGCGGGCATCGGTTCGGGGGCCAATCCTACGGCGCCTGGAACCCGGCCTCGGCCAGCACCGTTATGGCGTTGGCCGACAGCACATAGCCGACGAAGGCCTGCGCGGCCGCCTTGTTCGGGGCGTCCCTCAGCACGATGATCGGATAGTCGTTGATCGCACCGGCGGACTCGGGGAACTCGATGCCGGTCACATCGGCAGCGGCCTTGGCGTCGGTGCGGTAGACCAGCGCGGCATCGACCTCGCCGAGCTTCACCTTCGCCACTGCGGCCTTGACATCCGCCTCCAGCGTCACCGGGGTGAGCTCGACCCTGGCGGCGCCCAACGCCTTCTTCGCCGCGGCGCCGCACGGCACCTGCTCCGCACAGAGCGCGACCTTCACGCCGGGCCTGGTCAGGTCGGCCAGACCTGCTACGCCGTTGGGGTTGCCCTTGGGTACGGCGATGACGAGCCGGTTCCTGACGAACGTGGTGGCGGCGCCGGCGCCGTTGCCCGCGTCGGTCACGGTCTTCATGTTGGCCGGGGCGGCCGAGGCGAACACGTCGGCCGGTGCGCCCTGGTTGATCTGGGTGGCGAGGGCGGAGCTGCCGGCGAAGTTGAACGTCACGTGGGTGCCCGGGTTGGCGGCCTCGAAGTCCTTGCCGATCCGGGTGAACGACTCGGTGAGCGACGCCGCCGCGAACACCGCGACGCTGCCGGTGACCCCCGCCGGAGTGGTGCCCGATGCCGGACTGCCGCCGCCCGACGTGCCGGTGCAGCCGCCCGCCGCCAGCGTCGCCGCCGCGGCGAACCCGGCCAGCGTGGTGCGGCTCAAGCGGGCCGTCACGCGAAACTCCGTCCCTTGCTGCCGGCGGTCGGCGCCGCCTTCTCCACGACGACGGTCGTCGACTTGATGACCGCTATGGCGACCGACCCGACCTGGAGGTCGAGCTCGTCGACGGCCTCGCGGCTCATCAGCGACACGATCCGGAACGGACCGGCCTGGATGTCCACCTGTGCCATTACGGCGTCCCTCGCGACGGCGGTGACGATGCCGCGCAGCCGGTTGCGCGCCGAGGACGTGTCACCGCGCTCGTCCGGCCCGGCCGACTGGGATCGGGCGAATGCGGCCAGGTCCGTCCCGGCGATCACCCGGTGGCCGTGCTCGTCGCGGACCGCGGCGAGGCGGCCGGCGTCGACCCACCGGCGCACCGTGTCCGCGCTCACGCCCAGCAGGTCGGCGGCGTCGCCGATGTGGAAGACGGTCACGCAGTCACGGTATCGCTAGCATCTGCCGTCCGGAAGTGGCGCTTAGGCTCGCAAGTTCGAGGCAACTGGTCAGTTTCTGATCTCATCTGCAAAAGCGCTCGCCGGGTGGCGGTCGCCGCTGCGGTCCATGATCGAGAACATCCAGCGCAACTCCGACGGTCAGGTACGGCTTCCGGCCGGTACGGACCCGGCCTGCCGTGGCGGTTCGTTGCGGTTTAGCGCGATCCATCGGGGGGACACGAGAGGTGTCAGACCCGCGACCGCGCTGGCGCGCGCGGCTGCCTGGAGGGAAATCTTATGCCTTACATTACCGTCGGGATGGAAAACACCGCGCCGATCGATCTCCACTACGAAGACCACGGCGACGGCCGGCCTGTAGTACTCATCCACGGCTTCCCGCTCAGCGGCGCCGCCTGGGAGAAGCAGGTACCGGCACTGCTGTCCGCAGGCTTCCGGACCATCGCCTATGACCGGCGGGGTTTCGGCGAGTCGAGCCACCCGGCCACCGGCTACGACTACGACACCTTCGCCGGGGACCTCAATACGCTCATGAACGAGCTCGACCTGCGGGACGCGGTGCTCATCGGCCACTCGATGGGTACCGGTGAGATTGCCCGGTACATCGGCAAGTACGGATCGAGCCGGGTGAGCAAGGCCGTCATGATCAGCTCGCTGCCGCCGTTCCTGCTGAAGACCGACGACAACCCGGACGGCGTCGACATGAGCGTCTTCAAGGGCTTCAAACAGCAGGTCAAGGCGGACCGGTTCGCGTACCAGAAGGGCTTCATCAACGACTTCTTCAACTACGACATGACCAAGGGCAAGCAGGTCAGCGAGGAGGTCTTCCGGGCGAACTGGAACCTCGCCGTCTCGGCATCGCCGATCGGCACGCTCAAGTGCATCGGCACCTGGACGACGGACTTCCGGGCCGACCTGGCCCGCATCGATGTCCCGCTGTTGATCATTCATGGGGACCAGGACCGGATCATGCCGTACCCGAAGACGTCGCCGAAGGTGCAGTCCATGGTGTCCGGCAGCGAGCTGGTGAAATTGCCAGGAGCGCCGCACGGCATTCCGTGGACCCACGCGGACGAGGTCAACGGCGCCATCATGAACTTCATTGCCATGCCGGCCATGGCAGGCGCCCGCTGACCCGACCCGGGAGCAATGGGCTTCGGCGAGTCGCGGGGGCGGCTCGCCGTCGTCCCTGGGCCGTCCCGGAGAAGCGAGCCTCTCCGGGACGGCCTTGCGGCGTCTGGGCCGGGGGATGCCCCCGCGTCTCAGGTCTGGCTCGGCGGTCGACCCAGCGCGATCGGGAGCCTGCCGCCGAGTCCGGTAAAGACCCGCAGTACCGCGTACGCGGCGAGAGCCGCGAATCCCAGACCCGCCAGGCGGAACACGATATGACTAAGGGCAGTCACTGTTTCACTGGCGGTGTCGACGTTCTGGAATCCGTAGCCCAGGCCGACCAGGAAAACGAGCACGCCGAAGAACAGCATCACCGCGTACTCGACCAGGGCGACGAGCGTCATGAGCTTGCTGCCGGCCAGCATCGGAGCGACGTGGGTCGCGATCAGCACCGCGAGGAGCGGCATGCCGACCGTGATGAGGTCGGCGAAGTCCGCGAAGTACGACCGTTGGGTGAACGAGTCGCCACTCCCGACCGGTATCACCCAGGCGAGAAACGTGAAGAACAAGCTGAGCGCCGCATAGCCGAGCAATGCCCACGCGAACAGCGGGCGGAGCGGCTTGATGCCACCCGCGGGGCCGCCCGTGGATTCTGGGGTCGTCATAAGTTCCTTCCTCGTGCCGGCGACAAAGCCGATCAATGCCGGCAGCATAGCGGCGGGCACTGCCCGGCGGGCCCCACCGCGATCACCGTACCGGCGGCGGGCGCACTGCGGTCGAAATACACCCACCACAGCGCGACGCTGCCGAGGAACGCGCAGACGACGGCGCCCACGTGGCCCGCCCCGAGGGGCGAGCCGCCGGCACCGCCCTCGCGCAGCGGTCCGGTGTCGGCGCCGACCTCGGCCACTGGCTTGGCCTCCGCACTCCGTGGTCGTGGTGTCCTGGTGGGTCCAGTCAAGCCGATCCGGTGTCAGCCCAGCAGGACGGCGTACGCGGCCAGCCAATGCTCCACCAGGGCAGGAACCGGTCGAGCCAACCGGTGAACTCGGCCGGCTCCAGCACGTCGCTCATCAGGTCGCGGTCACCGGAGCCGGCCCGCGCGCGGGCGAACGGCCGGCCCCGGGCGAGCGCGAAGGCGCTGTTCGCGTGCCTACCGACCCGGCTCGGGGTGTCTGGTCCTCCCGCACGGCGGCGTACCTCCCGTCCGACCGGGAGAACCGTACCTGTGCCGGCCCGTACGCCGGGCACCGTGCCGGTCAGCCGGTACGTACGGGCGCCCGCAGGTGCTGCTGGAACCAGTCGCGGGCGAGGACGGCCGCGGTGTCCAGGGTGCCCGGCTCCTCGAACAGGTGGGTGGCGCCGGGCACCACCGCCAGCTCGCTCGGACCGCTGAGCTCGGCCCGTGCGGCGCGGTTGAGGTCGAGTACGGCCTCGTCGCTGCCGCCGACGATGAGCAGCGTCGGTGCCCGTACGTCAC
>JAEHDK010000040.1 GCA_016880465.1 Micromonosporaceae bacterium | reverse complement strand
GTTCACGGTCGACCGGTACCGGGACCGGCTCGCCCAGCTGCATGACCGGATCCAGGCCACGGGTCCGTTCGTCGCCCATGCCCAGCGCTTCCTGATCCGGGCGCGGCAGCCGGCAGCCGGTCCGCCGTCCGGGTGAAGCTGCCCAGGAACGGAGCCGATGCCAGGATGGCGGTGCCGCCGGCGACCAGGAAACCGCCGCGGGCACCCCACAGCTCGCAGACGTAGCCCAGCAGCGGACCTCCGATCGGCGTACTGCCGAGGAAGACGACGGCATACAGGGCCATGACGCGACCCTGGATCCCGGGCTCGGTACGCAGCTGGAGGAACGTACGCCCCAGCGTGTTCAGGGTGATGTTGGTGATCCCGATGGCCACCATGGCCACCAGGGCCGCGCCGAGCGACGGCACCGCGGCCGCACCGAGGTTCACCACTCCGAAGGCGAGCGTCCACAGCAACAGCGACCGGCCGCCGGCGGTGGCCCGGGACGCGGCGGCAATTGCGCCGAGGACGGCACCGACACCGACCGCGGCCGTCAGCCACCCGTACACCTCGGCGCCCTGCCCGAGGGTGTCTTTGGCGAACGCGGAGAGCACCACGCGGAAGTTCTGGCCGAAGGTGCCGACCACCGCGATGACGAAGATGCCGATGCGCAGCTCGCGGTGGTGCCAGACGTACCGGAGTCCTTCCCGCACCTGGCCGCGGGCTCTCGGTGCGCGGACCGCCGGGCGCAGCTCCGTCGTGTCGATCATGAGCAGGGCGACGAGGACGCCACCGAACGACACGCTGTTGAGCACGAACGTGAAGCCGGTGCCGGCAGAGGCGATGAGTATCCCGGCGACGGCCGGCCCGACGAGCCGACCGACGTTCTGCACCGCCGAGTTGAGCGCCTGGGTGTTCACGTAGTCCTCGGGGTCGACCAGGCTGGCGATGAACACCTGTCGCGCCGGGGCGTCGAACACGGTCACGACCCCGAGCGCGAACGCCAGCACGTAGACCGCGGCCACGGTGATCGAGCGGGTCAACGTCAAGGCGGCGAGGACCGCCGCCAGTACGCCGCTCACGGCCTGCGTCACGACGAGGAGGCGGCGGATGTTCAGCCGGTCCACCAGGACGCCGCCGAAGAGTCCGAACAGGAGCATCGGTAGGAACTGGAACGCGGTCGAGTACCCCACCGCGGCCGGCCGGCCGGTCAGCTCGAGGACCAGCCAGTCCTGACCGACCCGCTGCATCCACGTACCGGTGATGCTGACAACGTGGCCGGCGAAGTACATCCTCGAGTTGCGGTGGCGCAGGGTGCGAAACGTCCTGGCCCGGGCGTCGGCGATGCGCCTCACTCGCCGGGTCCGCGGCACGGCGGCTTGCCGGCCGGGTCGACCTGCTCGAAGCCGGCCAGCAGGCGGTCCACCGCAGCGATCAGGCCCCGGACGTCGGCGGCCGTCCAGTCGCGGGTGGCGTCGGCCAGGACCGCGCGCCGGGCGCCGGCCATTCGGGCCATCAGGTCCCGCCCGCGCTGCGTGACGGCCAGACTCGCCCGGCGTCGATCCCCGTCGCTCGCTGTCCGGCGGAGGTACCCCTGTTGCACCGCATCGTCGACCGAACGGCTGGCGGTGGACCGGTCGATGCCGAGCGCCTCGGCGACATCGGCGACGCACGGTTGGGTGGCGGACACCCGGGACACCGCACGGATCGTACGCAGGGTGACGAACGTGGCGCCCTCGTCGAGGTGGGCGCCGAGCCGGCGGCGGTAGGCCGGCCGCCGGAGCACCATGCGCAGCTCCGCGAGCACGTCGTCGAGGCGTTCGAGGTCGCGGGAGCCCCCTCGGCTAATCATGTGTGCACCATACATATAAATAGCAAGGGGGCAGCGAGTGGTACCGTGCGCCGGTGTACGCGAGTGCCGAGCGGCTGATCCTGGTCCGGCATGCGATGCCGGAGCTGGAGCCGGCGGTGCCCGCGCACCAGTGGCAGCTCGGCGGTGCCGGCCGGGCGGCGGCTCGGGCGCTCGGGCCGCTGGTGGCGGGTCCGGGCTACTACGTCGCGAGCGACGAACCCAAGGCGGTGCAGACCGTACGGGAACTGACCGGCCGGCCCGACGTCGCCACCGACCCCGGCTTCCGGGAGGTGCGCCGGCCGTACGTGTGGTCCGCCAACGAGGACTATCGGGCGCTGGCGCGCGCGTACGTCGAGGGTGTGTGCCACGACGGGTGGGAGCCGCTTGCTCAGGTGGTCAGCCGGTTCGACGCTGCGGTGGACCGGCACGCGGCACTGGCCGCCGCGCAGGATCGCCCGTTGGTCGTCGGTACGCACGGCCTGGCGCCGACCGTGTGGCTCGCCAGCCGGCTGGCGCTCGCGCCGAGCCCGGCGGAGTTCTGGGCGGCGTTGCAGTTCCCGGACGTCATCGACGTCGACTTGGCCGCCGGAACGGCGACCCGCCGCCGCCGCGGTGTCCACCATGGACAATGATCGCCGCCGGCGTACTGCGGGAACGCGGTCAGCAGCGCCACCCACCTCGCCGGCCCGGTCGTCATCGCGAATACACTCGACGAGATGCTCGACCCCGGTGGTCCGCCGCCGGCCCACTTCCCGAGTGCCAGGAGACCGGTGATGAGTGACCAGGCGTCCACTCCGGAGCAGCGCCTCGCCGAGCTCGGCCTGACGCTTCCCGACCCGTTCCCACCGGCGGCCAACTACCTGGCGACGCGGCGCGACGGTGACCTGCTCTACGTGTCCGGACACGGGCCGATGCGCGGTGGCCGCGCCGTCTACACCGGCAAGGTCGGCCGCGACCTCGACCTCGCCACGGCCCGGGAGTCCGCCGAGCTCACCATGTTGAGCATCCTCGCCACGCTCAAGGCCGAGCTCGGTGAGCTGTCCCGGGTCAGGGGCTTTCTGCGGCTGCTCGTACTGGTCAATGCCACCGAGGAGTTCCAACAGCACCCGCAGGTGGCCGACGGGGCCAGCTCCCTCATCGCCGCCCTCTACGGCGACGCGGGCCGGCACGCCCGCTCGGCCATCGGTGTCGCCTCGCTGCCGCTCTCGATCGCCACCGAGATAGAGGCCGTCGTACGGGTCGGCTGACCGCCGGCCGGCGTACCTGGGCGACGCGCGCGACGGCTAACGTCGACGCGTGGCTGTGCCCCTGCGCTGATGATCGTCGCCGATAGCGTACGGGTGCTCGCGATCGGCGGCCTGGCCGCGCTGATCCTGCTCCACCGCACCCCGTTCTGGACGATCCCGCTCGTCGCGTTCGTCGAGGGTACGGCCGCCGCGCTCTTCTCGGCCGCTCAGGTCGGCGCCCTGCGTGCCGTCGTGCCGGTCCGCCAGCTCCCGGCCGCCCGTCGATCCGCGCGGCACCGAGTCTCGACGAGCTCGACCGAGTGCCCGACGGCCCCGGCGCCGCGGCCGTCGACGCCGTCGAGGCCGTCGAGGCTTGACACCCGCCTGCACGCGGTCGATACCCGCTCGATCGGACCGGTCAAAGCGGGCCGCGGGCCGCCGCGGCGCCCAACCGCGGGCCGGGATCGCGTTACGATTGCGCGACTTCACACCCCCCGCGGAAGGACAGCCGGTGGCCGACGACATCGTGTATTTGTCGGCTCGGGAGCTGGCCCGCCGGCTGCGTACCCGCGAGCTGTCCGCCCGCGAGGTGGTCGGCGCGCACCTGAGCCAGGTGGAGCGCACCAACCCGGCGGTGAACGCGATCGTGACCCTGACCGCGGAACAGGCGCTGGCCCGGGCCCGGGCCGCCGACGACCACCTCGCGGGCGGCGGGACCGTCGGGCAGTTGCACGGGATCCCGATCGTGCACAAGGACACTCACGAGACCGCCGGCGTACGGACGACCTTCGGCTCGCCGGTCTTCGCGGACAACGTGCCGGTACGCGACGAGCTCGTGGTGGAGCGGCTGCGTACCGCCGGCGCCATCGCGATCGGCAAGTCGAACGTGCCGGAGTTCGCGGCCGGCTCGCACACCGTGAACCCGCTGTTCGGCGCTACCCGCAACCCGTACGACCTGGACCGGTCGGCCGGCGGCAGCAGCGGTGGCGCCGCGGCCGCCCTCGCCTGCGGCATGTGCCCGGTGGCCGAGGGCAGCGACATGGGCGGCTCGCTGCGCAACCCGGCCTCGTTCTGCAACGTGGTGGGGCTGCGGCCCGCGCCGGGACGGGTGCCGACGTGGCCGAGCAGCGCACCGTGGTCGACCCTGTCGGTGCAGGGCCCGATGGCCCGCACCGTGGCCGACGCCGCCCTGCTCCTGTCGGTGCTCGCCGGGCCTGATCCGCGCAGCCCGATCGCACTGGCCGAGCCCGGCGCGCCGTTCGCCGAGCCGATGGACCCGGACCTCACCGGACTCCGGGTCGCCTGGTCGCCGGACCTGGGCGCAACGGTGCCGGTCGACAAGGACGTCACGGCCGTCCTGGCCGCGGTGCCGGGCGTGTTCGCCGGTCTGGGTTGCCGGGTCGAGCAGGACTGCCCGGACCTGTCCGGTGCGGACGAGGTGTTCCGCACGCTGCGGGCCTGGCAGTTCGAGCTGAGCTTGGGGCACCTGCTGGACAACCACCGCGACCGGGTCAAGCAGTCGCTGGTCGACAACATTGCGCTGGGCCGCCGGCTGACCGGCCCGGACGTCGGGCGCGCGCACCTGCGGCAGGCCGAGCTCTACCAGCGGGTCCGCGAGTTCTTCACCCGCTACGACGTACTGCTGCTCCCGGTCAGCCAGGTGCCGCCGTTCCCGGTCGAGCTGGAGTACCCGACCGAGGTGGCCGGTCAGCCGATGGCGGACTACCTGGACTGGATGCGGTCGGCGTACCTCGTCAGCGCCACGGGCTGCCCGGCGCTGTCCGTACCGGCCGGGTTCACCGCGGGTGGCCTGCCGATCGGCCTGCAGATAGTGGCCCCGCACCGGGCCGACGGTCTCGCCCTGCGGGTAGGGCTGGCCTTTGAGCGGGCGACCGGCTACGGCACGCGCCGGCCGGGTCTGGCCTGATCGACCGCTGCGACGACGTCACGGCTCCCAGCCGAGCAGGCGCACCCGGCTGACGGTCCGTACGTGCTGCCGCATCGCGGTGGCGGCGGCGCGTGGTTCGCCGGCCCGGATCGCCTCGGCGATGCGCCGGTGCTGGCCGAGCGAGCGCAGCGGTCGACCGGGTTGGCGCAGGGACTCCTGCCGGCTCTCGGCGATCTGCTCCGCGATGGACCTTATGAACTGCGCCAGCAGGGAGCTGCGCGCGGCGGCGGTCACCGCGGCGTGGAACCGCCGGTCGCCGTCGACACCGAGCTGGCCCGCCTCGATCTCCGCCCGCATGTCCGACAGTGCCGCGTCGATCTCGGCCAGATCCGCCGTGGTACGCCGCCGCGCCGCCAGTTCGGCAAGCTTGGTCTCCAGGGCCTCCCGGGCCTCCAGCACCTCGGGCAGCCGGCGTTTCCGGTCGACCAGTGCCGCCACGGGTTCGATGCGCAGGTCGGCGCCGCGCAGGTACATACCGCCGCCGTGCCGGACGTCGACCAGTCCCTGTACCTCGAGCACGACGATCGCCTGCTTGACCGAGGCGCGGCTGACGTCGAGCCGGGCGGCCAGCTCGCGCTCCGGCGGCAACCGGTCACCGGCGCCCAGGCCCTGCTGTGTCACGTACTGGCGCAGCTGCTCCACCACCTGCTCGTACAGCCGCTGCCGGCGGACCGGGCGCAGCACCTCAGACACGGCGAACCTCCGCTTCGACGGTGGCTGTAGCGTACCGACCGCGCTTGACACCCGGCGCCGGCAGGCGGCACAGTGGCCTAGCCAATAATCCAATCTGCTACGTCGCGGGAGGCCCGGTGCGTCGTGCGTCGGCCCTGCTGCCGGAGCTGGCCGAGCCCGGCGACCGGACCGCGGTGCGGTTCGGCTCCGGCCGATTGTCCTATGTGGAGCTCGCCGCCGCGGCACAGGCCGTGTCGACCGCGCTGCGGGCCAGCCGGCGGATAGCCGTCTGGGCGACGTCCACCATGGACACCGTGGTCGGCGTCGTCGGTGGGCTGCTCGCCGGCGTACCGGTCGTACCGCTGAACCCCCGCGCCGGCGAGCGGGAGCTGGCGCACATCCTGGCCGACGCCGAGCCGGACCTGCTGCTGCACGGGCCCGACGCCGAGCTGCCCGAGCCGCTGCGGTCCCGCGCCCGGCTGGTCGTCGACGCGTCGGCTCCGGGTGCCGCCGGTGCGGTCCGGATCGCGGAGCCGCCCGGCGAGTCGCCCGCGTTCATCGTCTACACCTCGGGTACGACCGGACCGCCCAAAGGAGTGCTGTTGCCGCGGCGGGCCATCGCGAGCAACCTCGACGCGCTGGCCCGGGCGTGGCAGTGGACGGCGGACGACGTGGTCGCCCACGCCCTGCCGCTGTTCCACGTACACGGGCTGATTCTCGGCGTCCTCGGCCCATTGCGGCGCGGCGGCACGGCGTACCACCTCGGCCAGTTCTCGGTGCCCGCGGTCGTCGATGCGCTGGGCGGTCCGGCCACGGTCCTGTTCGGCGTGCCCACGATGTACCACCGGCTGGCCGAACAGGCCAGCGCGGACCCGGCGGTCGCCGGGGCGCTGGGCCGGGCGCGCCTGCTGGTGTCCGGCTCCGCCGCGCTGGCCGTGGTCGACCACGAGCGCCTCGCCGCCGCCACCGGGCACCGCGTCGGCGAGCGGTACGGCATGACCGAGACGCTGATGAACTGCGCGGTACGGGCCGACGGCGAGCGGCGCGCCGGTACGGTCGGGCCGCCGGTGGACGGCGTCGAGGTCAAGCTCGTCGACGACGACGGGTC
>JAEHDK010000403.1 GCA_016880465.1 Micromonosporaceae bacterium | reverse complement strand
CTGCGCCACCGGCTGCGCCGGTCCGCGCGCGGCCGGCGGGCGACGCAGACCGGCTGGACGGTCACCGCGCAGCTCATGTCCCAGGTCCTGCACGGGCTACCGGTACCGGGTGGGCCGGCGTGACGACCGGGGGCGTGGCGCGCATGCCCGGCGACGGTGCCGCCGACCAGGACGCCGGCGGCGTCGGGCCCAACGCCGACACCCTCCGGGACGAGGACCTGGCCGGTGCGGACGCCGGCACCCGTCGCCGAGGTCGTCGCGTGACGGCGTGGCTGACCACCGCCCTGGCCTGCCTGCTGGTGCTGTTCGCGCTCACCGCGCCGAACCAGGTCAGCCACCTGACGCCGGCCGCGTTCGTGCGCATACCGGTGGAGGCACTCCTCGGCACGGCCCTCGTGCTCGTCCTGCCCGCGAGGGCCGGGCGCGTGGTCGCGGCCGTTGTCGGCGTGATCCTCGGCCTGCTCACCATCCTGAAGATCATCGACATGGGCTTATACCGGGTGCTCGACCGGCCGTTCGATCCGGTGCTCGACTGGGTCCTGCTCGGGTACGCCGCCGAGTTTCTACGCCGGTCGATCGGCCGGGCCGGTGCGCTGGGATCCGAGGTCGCGGCCGCGGCCGCCGCCGTCGCCGTGCTCGTCCTCGTGACCCTGTCGGTACTGCGCCTGACCCGGCTCGCGGTCCGGCACCGCACCACGGCGGCCCGTACCGTCGCGGTGTCCGGAGTCGCCTGGGTCGGCTGCGCCGCACTCGGCGTGCAGATCGTCCCGGGAGTACCGCTCGCCGCCGACAGCGCAGCGGCCCTCGCCTACCACCGGGCGCACCAGGTGTATGCGGGTATCCAGGATCAGCGGACGTTCGCGGCGGCGGCGGCCGTCGACGCCTTCCGCGACACCGCGGGTGACCAGCTGCTGACCGCCTTGCGCGGCAAGGACGTCATCCTCACCTTCGTCGAGGCCTACGGGCGGGTCGCCGTCGAGGATCCGGAGTTCGCGGCACAGGTCGGCGCCCTGCTCGACGCCGGAAACCGCCGGCTGGGTGCGGCCGGGTTCGCCTCCCGCAGCGCCTTCCTCACCTCGCCCACCACCGGCGGCGGCAGCTGGCTCGCGCACTCCACGCTGCTGTCCGGGCTGTGGGTCAACAACGAGCAGCGCTACGGCAACCTTCTGGCGGGCGACCGGTTGACGCTCGACGGCGCCTTCCAGCGCGCCGGCTGGCGTACGGTCGGCGTCCTGCCGGCGGTGACCGAGCCGTGGCCCGAGGGCGAGGCGTTCTACGGGTACGACCGGCTCTACACCGCGCCGGATCTGGCGTATCGCGGCCCGCTGTTCAACTTCGCTTCCATGCCCGACCAGTACACCCTGTCCGCGTTTCAACGGGCCGAACGCGCCGCGCCGAACCGCGCGCCGGTCATGGCGGAGATCGCGCTGCTCTCCAGCCACCTGCCCTGGGCACCGCTGCCCCGGCTCGTCGAGTGGGGCGAGGTCGGTGACGGCTCGGTCTTCCACGGCATGCCCGGGCCCGGCGTGTCGCCGGAGGTCATGCTGCGCGACCGCAACCGGGCCCGCGCGGCGTACCTACAGTCGATCGAGTACTCGCTGAACACGCTCATCTCGTACGTGCAGACCTACGGCGACGACAATCTCGTACTCGTCTTCCTCGGCGATCACCAACCGGCTCCGGTCGTCACCGGCGCAGGTGCCAGCCACGACGTACCGATCACGATCGTCGCCCGGGACCGGACCGTACTGGATCGGATCTCCGGCTGGGGCTGGCAGGACGGCTTGAAGCCCGATCCACGGGCGCCGGTGTGGCGGATGGACGCCTTCCGCGACCGCTTCCTGACCGCCTTCGGACCGCCCGCCGGACCTTCGCGGCCGGCCGGCGGATAGCCGGGTACCGGCGAACGTACGCTGTCGATCGTGGTTGGCGTGAGCGGGCGGCCGTACGTACTGCTGAGCTGCGCGATGTCGATCGACGGCTATATCGACGACTCCAAGGACACGCGGCTGCTGCTGTCCAACGACGCCGACTTCGACCGGGTCGACACCGTACGGGCCGAGTGCGACGCGATCCTGGTCGGCGCACACACCATCCGCCGGGACAACCCCCGCCTGCTGGTCCGGTCCCAGGGCCGGCGCGACGCGCGGATCGCTCGCGGCCTGCCGCCGTCGCCCACCAAGGTGACGCTCACCGCGCAGGGTGACCTGGACCCGGCAGCGTGGTTCTTCACCGCCGGGGACGTCGACAAGATCGTCTACTGCGCCTCACCGGCGGCGGACACCGTTCGCGAACGGCTCGACGGCGTGGCCACCGTGGTCGACGCCGGCGACCCGGTCGACCTCGGCCACCTGCTCGCCGACCTCGCCGACCGCCGCATCGGCCGGCTCGTGGTCGAAGGCGGCACCAGCACGCATACCCGGTTCCTCACCGCGGGGCTGGCCGACGAGGCGCATCTGGTCGTCGCGCCCTTCTTCGTGGGGGACTCCCGGGCACCCCGCTTCGTCGGCGACGGCGTGTTCCCGTGGAACTCGCACCGCCGCGCGAGCCTGGCCGAGGTCCAGCAGATCGAGGACGTGGTGCTGCTGCGGTACGCGCTGAGCGACCGGTTCGGCGCCGGATGAGCGGCGCGCAGGTACCGGACCGCCGCTGGCTGTTGGCCGCGATCGAGCTGTCCCGGTCGTGTCCGGCGGTCACGACGGCGTACGCGATCTGGTCCGCCGGATCAACGCCCACGTGACCGGCCCGAGGGTTGACCGGCGGTAGGGTCAGGGCATGCTCGGCCGCGCCTGGGGGATCGCGCGATCTCTGGTCATGTACCACGGCGTGCCGGGTAAGCACCGCCGGATGGTGCGGTTCTACCGCGAGTTCCTCGAGCCGGGCGATGTCGGCTTCGACCTCGGCGCCCACGTGGGCAGCCGGGTACGCGCCTGGCGGCGGCTGGGCGCCCGGGTGATCGCGGTCGAGCCGCAGCCCGACTGCCTGCGCATTCTGCGTCTCTTCTTCGGCCGCGACCCAGCCGTCACGATCGTGCCGGTCGCCGCCGGCGCCCGGGCCGGCCGGGCACGGCTGGCCCTGTCCACCGCGACGCCGACGGTTTCGTCGATGTCTCGCGACTGGATCGAGTCGGTGGCGGTGGACCGCCGGTTCGCCCGCGTGCGGTGGGACCGCACCGTCGAGGTCGAGGTGGCGACCCTGGACGACCTCATCGCGGGGTACGGCGAGCCGGCCTTCTGCAAGATCGACGTCGAAGGCTTCGAGGTCGATGTGCTGGCGGGGCTCACCCGACCGCTCCGCGCGCTGTCCTTCGAGTACCTGCCGCCGGCACACGACGCCGCCCTCGTCGCGCTCGGGCTCGTGGAGCGCCTCGGTGCGGCGGCGGGCGGCTACCGCTACAACTACGCGCCCATCGAGACCATGCGGTTCGCCAGCACACGGTGGCTCGAGGCGGCCGACCTGGTACGGCTGCTGGAGCGGTTCCGCCCGTTGGGCCGCTCCGGCGACGTCTACGCCCGGGCCCGCCAGGCGTAACGGCACGCCGGCCAGGTTGCACCCGGTCGGCCGCGCCCTCGAGCGCCCGGTCACCCCTTCGCCGGCTGAGTCGCCCGGTCCTACCACTCGCCGCCGCGATCTACCTGGTCACCACGACGGCATGGTCCACAGCGGAGAATGCGGCGCTGCGGCGCGGGTTACCCTGACCGCGGCGGCCGGGTCCGGCCGGGCACCCAGCGAGGGGTGGACAGGCAAGTAGTTACTTGCCTATTCTCGTGCGGTGGGCGATGTCTTCAAGGCCCTAG
>JAEHDK010000402.1 GCA_016880465.1 Micromonosporaceae bacterium | reverse complement strand
GCCGTGCCCGCTGGCACACCGTCGAGCTCCGCCGCTCCGGTCGTGCCGCCCCCGGCCAGGGTGGTGGTGTCTCCACGGCCCGGCTCCGACGACGGCATGATCGTCTTAACCCAGCGCGTGTGCGGGGACAGCCGCACCTGGGTGGCGCAGGCCGCCGCGAACCATGTCACCGGCCCGGACTACATGGTGTTGGACTCGGCCCGGTTGACCATCGACTGCTCCCTTCCCGCATCGTCCACGCCGCCCCCGGCGCAGGCAACGAGCACCAAGCCCCAGGCGGCCGTAACCGTGGCGTCGGCTGCCTGGGTTGCGCCCCTGACCGGCCGCTGCGACCGCACGGACGACTTCGGGGCGCCGCGCTACAACCCGAACACGGGGCGGCACTACAGCCACCAGGGGCGTGACCTGCCCGCGCCGACCGGCACACCCATCCACGCGGTCACCGCGGGCAAGGTCATCTCGGCGCACGACACCGGCCGGGGCGGTCTCCAGGTCCAGATCCAGTCCGGCTCGGTTGTCCTGAAGTACAACCACCTGAGCCGCTTCGCCGTCCGCGCCGGGCAGCAGGTGGGCGCCGGCACGGTGATCGGCTACGTCGGCTCCACCGGCGACGCCACCGTGCCGCACCTTCACCTCGAGGTGTGGGTCAGCGGTGCGCTGCGCAACCCGACCACGTTCCTGGCCTCGCACCGCATACGGCTGGGGTGTTGAGCCATGGTGCTGTGGTTGCTTCTCGGGATCGCCCTCTTCTATGCGTTGGCGACCGTGGCCATGGCGGGTGCGAATGCTGCCGCGCAGGCTGAGATCAGGGCCACTCTCCGTCGTCGCGGTGTAAGCGGCCCGGGCCTGGTCATCATGTGGCTGCTCGCCTCGCTGGCAATGGCCTCGCTATGGACTGTCTACGCGGTGCAGCAGTCAGAATGGCGAATCGCAGCCATCGTCTGGCTGCCGATGCTCGCCGGCTGGGTGGCCAGACTCGCGGGCAACAGGAGTCAGCCATGAAGCGCCTGCTGCTCCCGTCGCATCACACGAACTGCTCCTACTGCGTCACATGGACCGGCGAGCGGATCCACCGGCGTGACGGGAAGAACCTTCGGTGCGACATGTTCCGTGTCCACGCCGGTCCGCCGAATCCGGACTGGCTGCGCCAATGGTCCCGCTGTGAGAAGTGTTTCCCGCAGGCGGTGGCCTCGTGACCGCCCCCGTCGACGCCGCCGCCCGTGAGCTTCGTGTGGCCGCGCTGCTGCGTGAGGCTGGCCTGCCCGTCCCGCCGCCGGCGCCGAAGCCTGAGAAGCCTGAGCCGCTGCGCATCGTCGCGGACATCGAGCACAGCCCGTACCGGCTCAGCGCGGTTCGCGGCGACCGGGTGATCGCCTGCGCGGTGCGCACGGCCTGGGGTTGGAACATTGCGCTACGCCGCCGGGCCCGCCATCCGGGCGGCCCGTTGGAGCGCGACTGGTTCTCCTGCGACACCCGCCTCGGGGCGGAACTCGCCCTGACCCGGCTCGCGCTCTTCGGCGGTGTGCGATGACCGTCAAGACTCGGCCGAGACCAGCGGTCATCCTCGCCGGCAACGAGATGCGCCCTCAACGCGTCAGGGGCTGGCTTGCGAGGACGTGTCCGGCCTGTGGGGCCGAGCCTGGCGCGCGCTGCTTCGGAACGAAGCGAGACCTGGTGACGCGGCGGCTGAAGTTCCGCAGGATCCCGCATCCAGACCGCGTAGCCGCTGGCGGTGTGTCGTGACCGTCCTCTGTAGACACTGCGGTGCGGACCTCGAGCCGTGCGACTGCGGCTCGGCCGTCGAGCACTGGGCCGAGGTGGACTTCGGCGGCGTGTGGTGCGGCTCCGCCACGCAACGGGGCAGGCACGAACCGGCCAGCGACGAAGAGATCGCCGAGCAGCGAGCCATCGAGATCGAGAAGGCGCTATGAAGGCCCGACTCACAGCCCTGTGGCGCCGCTTCGCCCGGCATACCCCGTACGGCTGCGTTCGCTGTGGCCGTTGGCCCGCCTACGTCGGTCTGCCGTTCTGCCGTGCCTGCGCCGACCACGAGAGGCGCGCCGCCGTCGACAGTTTGATCCGGGAAGGACGGCTGCCATGAGCGACCTGCATCAGCGCCTGCTCGCCGCCATCGAGGCAGAGATGATCATCGCGGTGGCGGCCACGACAGGCCCGTGGACCACCTTCGACGACGGTCTCGTCTGGGCAGATGCACCGGGTGACCCGGTGGCTGGTTGCGCGGATCTCACCAACGCCGCGCACATCGCCGCGCAGGACCCGGCGACGACGCTGCGCCGGTTGGCCGAAGACCGCGACGTGCTCGCGCGGCACCCGGTGTGCGTGGACTGGGAGAACTGCGGCGGCGCGGGATCGGACTGTCATGGATGCCGTGGCGAGTTCCATCCCTGTCCCGAGATCCTCAGCGTCGCCCGCCGTCACGGCCTCGACCTGGCGGCGCCGTCGTGACCACCGTGATCGCCGTCGGCTTCATCCTCATCGCCCTCGCCGCCGCGTGGATCGTCGGCCGGTACCGGCGCTAACCCAAGTGCATAGACCTCCTGTCCGCCGTCGTTCAGCAGGGGCGCGGCGGGTCGGGCTCGCATACACCCTGCGGATCAACCGAAGTGGAGCAAGAAAATGGCCGACCTGAGTTCACAGGAACAGGTTCGTCTCTCGCTGGCGACCGCCTTCATCGCGGCGCAGGGTGCGGAAGCCAAGGCTGTAGCGAACCAAATCGCCGAGGCAGTGCTGGTCGTCGCCGACGCCGTGCTCGACAAGCCGATCACCAAGGCCAACGACGCCGCATAGCGCTGTGGGACCCCCGGGCGGGACGGGCGGGAAGCCCCAGGCCGCGCATGCGGAACAGCGCCGCCGTCTCGTCCGGACCAAAGCCACACAAGAAGGAGCGCCCGGCGGGGTAGGCCGGACGCTCACGACACCGAGATCCACACGAAGGGAGCCACCTCGATGCCAGGCACAGTGTACCGATTCAAGGCCGAAGTGCTCGCCGCGCTTGGCGGCGACCTGCGGTACTACGACACAACCCTCGCCGGCAATTTCAGTCTCGTCGTCCCTGACAAACGTGGCCTGATCCATCTTGATCCGGACTGGCTCGTCGAGGTCCGCCCGCCGTCGATCGACGACCCGGTGGACTGGCCGTTCGAGGCGTCGGATGGCCGAGGGCGTTTCATGCGGCTCTACGACATGGGCGGCGAGTACACGACCGCGCGGGTTGGGTACCTGACCAGCGAATGGGGTTTCGACCTCGACGCTGATGAACTGCTCCGTCTGGCGCAGGCGGCGTGGCAGCGCTACCAGGCCATCACCGGCGGTGCGAAGTGACCGATCTGTACCCGACCAAGGCACGGGTGGCGTTGCTCGCCGCGATCGCCGCGGGTGACGTGTACGCCGACATAGGCGCCGGGACTGGCTACAGCGGCCACGACTACATCATCGAGGACGGGCGGCACTACCGGGTCACGGCCCGGGTGAACCAGTTACTGCGGGCCGGCTGGGTGCAATGGCGGAATGACGAGTCCGGCAACGGCCGCTACCTGCTGACCCCAGCTGGTCAGGCTGTGCTCGACGCGCACACCGAGGCGGCATCATGACCGCCGACATTGCCGCCGCCGTGCAGGCGTTGCGGGACAGCGTGGCCGGGCTGCCCGACTGGGCGCAGGCCAAGTACGAGCCCTGGCGGGCCAACAGCGATGACGTGGCGACCGCCGGTGACTGGCCGCTCATGCACGTATACCGGCTGGGCGGCCAGGCGGAGCGGGAACTGTTCGCCGCCCACGTCGCCCGCACCGCCAGCCCTGACGTTGTGCGGGCGGTAGCCGACCTGCTCGACGAGATTCACAGCACTTCGGGCACCGACGAGCATCGGCTCGATGAGATTCGCTCTGTCGCTGGCGAACTCGCCGCCGCGATCCTGCGCAGCCCAGGCGGGACGACATGAGCGCCGACCTGTACGACGACGACGCCCGCGACCCGGCTGAGATCTTCGCCGCCGAATGGGCCGCCTACCGGTGGGCGATCGCTCGGCACCTGCACCAACTCCGCGAGCATGTCGTGGCTGTCGCCGTGGCCCGGCTGTACCCGACCGACGACCGCCCAGCCATGCAGGCCGTGACCGACTACCTGTCCGCCCTCGACGAGGACATGCGCGAAGAGGTGCTGCGGCAGGTGCTGTGGAAGGGCTGCCGCTCGGCTGAGCGTGAGGCCCGGACACGGCTGATGCGGCTGCGCAACGCCAAGGACGTCACGCAGGTACTGGAGGAGATCAACCGTGGATGACGCATTGGATGGTCTCTTGAATCATCTCGTTGATCGACGCGCGGTGAACCTCGAAGAGATCGCCGAGAAGTGGCTGCGCCAGTGTCCAGCCTGCGATGCAGGCCTGTCCATGTCTTGCGTATGTCCGCCGGGCGATCCGCGCAACGTGATCTCCAACCTGGTCGAAGAGGTTCTGTGGCTGCGGATCCAAATTGCCACGATCGAAATCGAGCGCCACCGGACTGCGGGCTAGGAGGACGAGATGAGCACAGTGGACCCGTTCGCTGCGGTCGATGGTAAGCAGTGCGGATGCCCCGATCCCGATGATCCGGAGCGTACCTGTCACCGCGAGCCGTTCCACTCGCCCCATGCCGTGGACAACGCCGACGGCCGACACCTGTGGCTCGACTCGTACCAGGGGCAGTCGTTGCCTCGCACATGGTCGATCCCTGATGAGCCGGGCCCGGAGGTCACCGCCGTGCGGGACCGCCGCGGCTTCCGCTGGGAACGTATCCCCGACTGGCCGGGCTGGTCCGCAAAGGCAATCACCGATGCCAACGGCTGCTACCCGGAGGACCGCACCGACGAATGGGGCGACGTGCTCGCTTGGCACGGGCCCCTGACCGACGCCAGCGCCGAGGTGCAGCCGTGACCGCCAACGACGCCATCCTGTTCACCTTGGCCATGGTCGCGGCCGTCCTGGTCGATGCGCTGGCTGTCACCTGGCTCGACGGGCAGCTCGACCCGTACCGGCGTTACCTGCGTTGGTTGCGGCGCCGCCGTGAAGCCCAGGCCGTACAGGAGGCCGAGCACGCCGCCACCATCCACAGCTACGCCCCGATCCTCGAGGCGAAGCGGGTGCTGTCCGAGCCGACCCGGGAACTGCCCACGCTGGCCTGGACCGGGCCGAAGCACGCCCTGACGGCAGCGCCGGTGTTGCCCGGCCGGCCGGTCATGGCACCCCGTCTGCCGGTGCCGTTGGCGTTGCTGCACCGCAACCCGCAGCGGTGGATGGCGTGGACACCGACGGAGGTGGCGTGATGCCGATCGATACCGAACCCGGCTCGGCGTACGAGAGGCGGACCGATGTCTGAGTCGCTGACCGTGGCGCCGTTGACTCCGCAGTGGCATGACGCCCGCCGTAAGGGCATCGGCGCGTCGGAGATCGCCGCCGTGCTCGGGATCTCGCCGTGGGAGTCGCCGTTCTCCCTGTTCTGGCGCAAGGTCAACGGCTGGGATTTCGAACCGTCGGCGGAGATGGAGTGGGGCATCCGGTTGGAGCGGGTGATCGCCGCCAAGTACGAGGACTGCCATCCGGAGACGTTCCTGTCCTACGGGCACCTCGAGCAGGCGGTCGCGCCGTCGTGGATGCTCGCGACCCCAGACTTCTTCGTCTGGTCCAGCGAGCAGCCGGCCTTGCCGCCGCCGGTCGGACTGTTGGAGTGCAAGACCGCACACTCGGCCGACGAGTGGGGCGAGGCGGGCACGGAGCAGATCCCGGTCTACTACCGGGCGCAGGTGCTATGGCAGATGGCGGTCACGGACCTGTCGTGGTGCGACGTGGCCGTGCTGATCGGTGGGTCGGACTACCGGGAGTACCGGGTGCGCCGTGACGAGCGCGACATCGCCGTCATGGTGGAGAAGGGCCGCCGGTTCATGGCCCGCCTCGACTCCGGTGATCCGCCGCCGATAGACGAGCATCATGCCACCCTCGTCACCCTGCGCCGACTGCACCCCGAGCTCCTAGACGATCGGGCCACAGTGGACGACCGCATTGCCGAGGGCTACCTGCGGGCCGCGCGGATGCGTCGCCTCGCCGAGAAGACCGAGAAGCGGTACGAGGCGTTGCTGCGCGACCAGATGGGCGCCGCCCGCACCGCCTACACCGAGGGCGGCCGCAAGGTCGCCACCCACGTGATCACCGACGTCGCCGCCGAGGCGCAACCCCGCGGCCCGCACCGCAAGGACTACCTGCTCGCCAGCCTTCCGAGAGGACGCAAGTCATGACCGCCCAGACTGTCAGCAACGCTGTGGCCGAACAGGACCACAGCCCACGCGCGATGATCGAGCACTACTCCGCCGACTTCGCCTCGGTGCTGCCCAGCCACGTCAAGGCCGAGACGTGGGTGCGTCTGGCGCAGGGCGCCCTGAAGAAGGGCCGCCGGGAAGGTGATGGCCGGTTCGAGTTGGAGATCGCCGCCGCCAACAACCCGGGCGTGTTCATGGCCGCGTTACTCGACGCGGCCCGGTTGGGCCTGGAGCCGGGCACCGAGCAGTATTACCTGACCCCGCGCAAGGTGAAGGGCCGGCTGGAGATCCTGGGCATCGTCGGCTACCAGGGGCACATCGAGTTGATGTACCGGGCCGGGGCGGTTGCGTCGATCGTCGCCGAGACGGTCCGGTCCAACGACCACTACCGCTACACGCGCGGTGTCGACTCGGTGCCCATCCACGAATACCCGCCGTTCCAACCAAAGGCCGAACGGGGAACGCTCATCGGCGTCTACGCGTATGCGCGGATGAAGGACGGGGCCGTGTCCCGGGTGGTTGAACTGAACCAGGACGACATCACCCGCATCAAGTCCTCCTCGCAGGGCGCCTCGTCGGACTACTCGCCGTGGACCAACTATGAGGAGGCGATGTGGCTCAAGTCGGCGGTGCGGCAGTTGCAGAAGTGGGTTCCGACGTCGGCCGAGTACCGCCGTGAGGTGCTGCGCGCGTCGGCGGAGGCGCAACGTATCAGCGAGGACCGACAACTACCCCCACCACCACCGGAAGGCATGCTCGAGGGTGAGGTAGTGGACTGGCCCGAACCCGCGCAGCCACCCGACGCGTCATGAGCGCACCAACCACCGAGGCTTGCCGTTCCTGCGGCGCGGCGATCATCTGGGCGATCAGCGCGCAGGCCAAGTCCATGCCCGTCGATGCGCAGCCGAGCCCGTCCGGTTCGATGGTGCTCGAGTATCGGGTGCCGGGCCGTAACCCGCTGGCCCGGGTGATCCCGGCGGAGCTGCGCGGCGCCCGTACGGACCTGCACACGTCGCACTTCGCTACCTGCCCGCAGGCCGCGAACTGGCGTAAGCGGCGGGCATCATGAGCACCACCGCCCGGTCGTATTCGCTGACGATCCCGCGGGCCGACGACTGGCTCAACGCGAACCGGCGCGAGCACTACATGCGCCACGCCGCCGCGGTGGCCGAGTGGCGGAAGGCGGCGCACTGGGCCGCCCGGGCGGTGAAGCTGCCGAAGCTGCACAAGGCGCAGATCATCGCCACGCTGCACTTCGGCGATAGGCGCCGCCGCGACCCGCACAACTACTACCCGACCCTGAAGGCCATCGTCGACGGCCTGGTCGACTATGGGCTGCTCGACGACGACAGCCACCAGTACCTGATCGGCCCGGACATCCGCATGGGCGAACCGGGCACACCTCGGGTGCAGCTCTACATCCGGGAGATGACGTGATGGACGACGTTGGCCTGTCCCTGTTCTACGAGGACGACACCGAGGACGCCGACCACGAGGACCCGTGCGGGTGCGGGGATGTCTGCTGCGACCTCGGGACGGCTACCGATGGATAGGTACACGCAGGAGCGTTACGGCCCGTTGGCGCGTAAAGACCTCGACGCGGAAGCGTGGCCGTGGCGGGCGGCGCCGCGCACCGACACACCGCAGGACATTGCCCGGCGGCGGCGGCTGCTGTGGCTGGCACTGAAGCCGGGAGGTGAGGCCGATGAGCTCGGCAAGGCGGCGTAGCGGGCCGGTGCGGCACGTCTTCGTCGAGGACCCGGAGTGGTCCGACCCGGCCACGGACCTGTATGTCTGCCGCGAATGCCGGCTCGTTAAGGCGAACGCGGTGCATGACCTGCCGG
>JAEHDK010000401.1 GCA_016880465.1 Micromonosporaceae bacterium | reverse complement strand
CGCGGCAGCCCGAGTTGGGCGCACCGGAGCGCGGCTGGCGGGAGGCGGAACAGGCGGCCGACGCCGCGGCTGCCCGGTTTGGGCCGGCCGCGGTCCGCCCGGCGAGCCTGCTGAGCGCGCCTGACCGGGGCCCGACAGAAAATTCGGAACGGGTGCGCATCGTCCCGCTTTCCGACCCGCAGGCCCCCTCGTAGACTGGCGGGTAGGTAGCCGGCTGGCTGCCACGGTCTGCCGACCCGTCCCGGGCCGGCCTCTCGACCGGGGAGGAGTACCGTGCCGCTCTCGGAGCACGAGCAGCGGCTGTTCGAGCAGATCGAGCGGTCGCTTGCCGAGGACCCGAAGTTCGCCTCGGCTGTGCGCGCCACCGACCCGCGCTTCCATGCGCGCCGTCGGCTGCTCGTCGCGGTCGGTGTCGGCATCATCGGTCTCGCATTGGTGGTCTTCGGCACCGTCAGCAAGAGTTCGCTCCTCGGCGTGGCAGGGTTCGTCGTGATGCTCGCTGCGGCGGCGTTCGGGGTTCAGTCCCGCCGCCGCGCGCAGAATCCCGACCTTCACGTCGTCGGTGGGACAGCGAGCCGGCGGACCCGGTCCCGGCGACCGTCGCTGGTCGACCGGTTGGAGGAGCGGTGGCGCCGTCGCCCTGAGGGCGGCAGCTGAGCACACCCCAAGACTCGATCTAGGGCACCTGCCCTAGATCGAGAAATGGTTCGTGCCGCCGTGGCGACCTGACCTACCGACCGGATCGGCCGGGCAGCAGCCGGCGCGGGCTGAGCACCCGGACCAGCGCGTCCCGCCACACCCCCACCGTCTCCAGCACCGTGGCCGTCCAGGTGATCGCCGTGGACCGCCACCGCTGGAGGACCGAGGGGGGCAGGAGTGCCGCCTGCCATCTCGTACGTCGCGGTGCCCGGATCCCAAGCGCGCGGCGCACCGCCCGGAGAGCCGGCGTGAGATCCGTGGTGAGCAGCGGGACGCGGGCGTACCGGGCCAGCTCCTCGGCCCGGCCCAGCAGGCGCGCGCCGTCCGCGGTGGCGTCCCGCAGCCCGGCCTCCCGTACCAGCCGGTCGGCCGTCGTACGGGGTGTCTCGGCCAGGTCCACGAGGAGCCGGAAGTCGACGAGGGTGTCGATCAGCTCCTCCCAGGCCGCGTGCGCATCGAGCCGCGCCCGAGCAGCCTGTGGTCCGCCGGCCACGACGACCCGCGGCTGATCGCTCGCCTCGCTGACCGCGACATCGCTCGGGATCGCCGGTCTGACCATTCGTCGGCGTCGCAGGAGGACGCGGCGCGCGGACGGCATCGCCAGGAGCAGGATGATCACAATTCCAGCGGCCAGGGCGTACCACGGCCAGCGGGATGAGCCGCCCGTACCCGGCAGGACGCCGCCGGACAGGTCGGAGCCGCCCTCGAGCCGCGGGTCGTCCAGCGGGTCATGGGTGGCGCCGGGGCTGACCGTCCCGCCCGGGTCCGGCGTCGGGCCGTTGCCCGGCAGCCCGTTCTCGGGGGCATCCACGTTCGGCGCCCAGCCGGGGCGGACCGAGCCGATGATGTACGTCGACGGGGTGGCGTCGAACGGCACCCAGCCGAAGCCCTCGAAGTAGACCTCGGTCCAGGCGTGCAGGTTGCGACTGGTGAGCGTGTAGGTGTCACCCTCGTGCTTGCTGCCGTGCGTGAAGCCGAACGCGACCCGGGCCGGGATGCCCGCGGCCCGGACCATCCAGGCCAGCGCGGCGGCGTACTGCACGCAGTAGCCCGACTTCTTGGTCAGGAAGTCGACCATCGCGTTGCCGCTGGTGTCCGCCTTGGCCACCAACGAGTAGGTGAACCCGTTCTCGATCGAGAAGTAGTCGTAGAGAGCCCGGACCCGGTCGTACTCGTTGGTCTTGCCCTCGGTCAGCCGGGCGACCTCCTTGGCGACGCCTTCCACGTTGGGTACCGAGGTGAACTGCCGCCGGATGTCGCTGTTGGCCGGTACCGGATCGGCCCGCCGTAGGGCGGCGGGGTCGAACCTGGCCCGGACGTAGTCGAACTCGTACCTGCGCTTGTTCGTGGTGCTGCGGTTGGAGAAGATCACGTTCATCCGCGAGTCGTACAGCCAGGTCGAGTCCACCTTCTGCAGCCGGGTCGGCTCGCTGTAGACGGGCAGCAGCGCCATGTTGAGGTTGACCACCTCGACGGAGGCGTGGCCCTCGTAGTAGCTCACGCCGGCGTGGTCGCCTTTTCGCGGGTCGGGCAGGTTGTTGTTGGCGGTACGGCCGGACGGCTGCCGGTTGCGGAACCCGTCGACGCTCAGGTCGTCGGCGACCCCGAAGCGCAGGTAGTACGGATCCGGATCCTTGGTCGTTATCTTGATCATGTCGGTCTCTTGCTGCTGCCTGAGCTCGCCCTCCAGCAACGCCCACAGGTTCACGGTGCCGCCGCGGCCGTTCCCGTTCCCCGGTCCGGAGCCGCCGCCGCCGGTACCCCACCGGTCGAGCAGGCCGGTCGTCATCCCGGGTACCGCGATCGGCAGGATCACCGCGACGAGGACCCCGACGATCGCCATCCGGCGGCCGGCCGCGGCGAGCGGCGACGGTTCCCAGGCGTCGATATCACGCCCGTCACCGGAGAACCGGCGGCCGAACCGGCGCACCCGGTCGACGTTGTCGACGACGAGCAGCCAGAGGAACCCGACCGCGCCGGCGATGAACGGCAGCACGGAGACGCTGTCCTGGTGCACGGCCACCGGTACCGAGTAGATCGCGAGCATCGGCAGGCCGGCCAGGGCCGGCCGGCGCAGGGCCACGGCGCACACGTCGACGCAGACGGCCACCGAGCCCACCCCGAGGGCGGTCAGGAAGAGCAGCCCCTGCTGATCGCTGACCGGGATGCCCATCTCGCGGATGCCGGTACCGGCCTGGCTCAACAACTGTCCGAAGTGGACGATCGTGCCGCCGGTCGGGATCACGCCGAGGAGCTCGTGCCCGCTGGGGAAGAGCAGGGTGAGGACCAGACCGAGGCCGAAGAGCATCGCGACGAGCTGCCCCCAGGCCGGCGCCCGGAGCGTACGGGCGAGCGTACCGGCCGCTTCGACGAGGACGACCGCGATGATGCACTGGATCAGCCAGGTCCACTGCTCGAAGATCGTCGACAGCGGCAGCGCGGCGAGCAGCGTCGCAAGCCCGGCCGCCAGGCCGACGTACCGTCTTCCCGTCATGCCCGACCTCCCCGAAGGCGCAACGGAACCAACCGTGGGCGCCGCCTCATCGCATGCCACCGGCGACGGTCTCGGCCATCGCGGCCCGGATCGCGAATCCCTGCGAGCCCCGGGCGGCCTGCGGCCACAACGCGGGCAGCTTGGCTCCGTGCTCGACGCCGACCACCCGCCAGCCGCTCTGCAGCAGGCCGAGCGCGGCCGCGGCGTGCAGCTGGTCGGCCTCCTCACGGGCCGCCGTCGGCAGGTTGACCCAGGTACTCGAGTCGATCAGGAACGCGATGCAGGTGGCGTTGCTACCGCGCAGCGCGGCCAGCCACTCGGCCTCGGCGGTCGACAGCATGCCGAACAGCGCGATGATCAGGCCGCCGTCCGACCGGTGCCGGACCCGGTCCACAAGCATCGAGATCTCGGCGTGTGGGGACGCTTTCACCTCGGCGAGGTGGTCGAGGAGCGGTCCGTCGCCGCTCGCCTCGGTGGCGTCGACGTCGATGCCATGCAGCACGGCGCTGCCGCCGCGCCCGAATGCGTCCGGATCACCGCCGTTGGCCGTGACCAGCCGCAGCTTGTACCCCGCCGCGCGCAGGTGGGTCGAGATGCTCGCGGCGGCCGACACCGCCCACTCGAAGCTCGCGGTCGGCCCCTCGCCGCGATGGGCGAGACTGCGGGTGTCCAGCACGACCGTCGCCCGGGACTCCCAAGGCTGCTCCTCGCGGCGGACCATCAGCTCGCCGACCCGGGCGGTCGACCGCCAGTGCACCCGGCGCAGGTCGTCCCCGTGCCGGTACTCGCGGGTGGCCGCGTCATCCTCTCCGTGCACCGCGACCGACCGGGCCCGGCTGTCGCCGGTGCCCGCGTACTCGCCGGCCAGCCGGACCTGCGGCAGCGCCACGACCTGCGGTATCACGGTCAACCGGTCGATCGTGGGGAACGACCGGGTCAGCTCGCACAGCCCGAAGGGGTCGGTCAGCCGGACGATCAGCGGGCCCACCTCGTACCGCCCGCGCACATCGGCGCGGACCGTGTACGCGACCGAGCTGGCCTGACCGGCACCGAGCCGCTCCAGAACCAGCCGGGGCCGGCTGCCCAGCGCGTACGGCAGCCGGTCCTCGAGCAGCAGGGTGCCGGTCGGCAGCCGGGACACGTTCTGCAGCCGCAGTACGACCCGAGCGCTCGCCCCGACCTGGACGCGGTGCGGCTGAAGGCTCCGGCTGCACGCCAACTTGTACCGGCTGCGGCCCACGTACGCGGCCGCGAGCAGGGGCAGGATGCCGAGCAGGATGGCGACCCGCAGCAGGTCTTTCTCGCCCAGGATCAGCGCGGAGACGGCCGCGGCGCCGGCCGCGGCGAGGAAGGAGCGGCCGCGCGTGGTGAGCCCGCGCAGCGCCTCACGCACGTCATCGCCTCCGGTAGTCGGTGGGCTCAGGGTGGGACGGACGGGTGTCGTACGGCGAGCGCTGCTGCCGGTCGGTCGGCAGCGGGAGCCGGTGGACCAGGTCCGCCAGGATGGCATCGGTCGTCCGGCGGGAGAGCTGGGCCTCCGCCGTCGGGATTATCCGGTGCGCGAGGACCGGTACGGCGAGCGCCTGCAGGTCGTCCGGCAGCACGTAGTCCCGGCCGTCCAGGGCGGCGACCGTACGGGCGGTCCGCAGCAGGTGCAGGGTGGCCCGGGGAGAGGCGCCAAGGCGCAGGTCGGGCGCCTCACGAGTGGCGTTGACCAGGTTCACCGCGTACTGCTTCACGGTGTCGGCGACGTGTACGTCCCGCACGGTCGCGATCAGGTTCCGGACCGTGGCCGCGTCCGAGACCGGCTGCAGCGCGTACAGCGGGTCCTCCCCGCCGTGCACGTCGAGCATGGCCAACTCGGCGCCGGCGTCCGGGTACCCCATGGCGATCCGGGCGGTGAACCGGTCCCGTTGCGCCTCCGGCAGCGGGTAGGTCCCCTCCATCTCGATGGGGTTCTGGGTCGCGATCACCATGAACGGCACCTGCAGCTCGTACGTGGTGCCGTCCACCGTGACCTGCCGCTCCTCCATACATTCCAGGAGGGCCGACTGGGTCTTCGGCGAGGCGCGGTTGATCTCGTCGCCCACCACCAGGTTGGCGAACACGGCACCCGGTTTGAACTCGAAGTCGTGCGTCTCCTGGTTGTAGACGCTGACCCCGGTCACGTCGCTCGGCAGCAGGTCGGGGGTGAACTGGATGCGGCGCACCGAGCAGTCGATCGACCGGGCGAGCGCCTTGGCGAGCTTGGTCTTACCCACTCCGGGCACATCCTCGATGAGCAGGTGGCCCTCGGCGAGGAGGACGGCCAGGGCCAGGCGTACCGTCGCGGTCTTGCCCTCGATCACTTGCTCGATGTTCGCGACTATCGAGTCAGTGACGGCGCGAAACTCGCTGTTGGACATCGGCTCGCCAAGCTCGCCAAGCGTGCGTTGAGTGGTCACGGGCCTCCTCCTCGTCGTACCACGGCTGCCCACCTACACGTCTAAGGGCCGCCAAAAGGTTCGCGGGAGACTGGCGCGGTCCGGCCTGGCCATCGGTAACGGCCGACATGCCGGTTCTCCCCCGCACGGGCTACGTGCATCCTCTCAGGCTAGCTGGGACGCACGGCTATGCCTCGTTGAGGGGTTTACAGCTAGAGATACCGAGAAATCGGACCGCCCGCTCAGTCCAGACTAGCTACTAACCGGGCAAGCTCCCGCATAAGTCGCTCGGTCCGCTGGGTTCCGTAGGCCGCCTCGACCGTACGGTGGTGCTCCTCGACCCGCCGGTCCAGTCGCTGGACCAGGGCCTGACCTCGATCCGACAGGAAGACCGCGACGCGGCGGCGGTCGGTGTCGTCCTGCCGGCGGTAGACGAGTGCATCGTCGACGAGCCGGTCGACCGCTTTGGTCAGCGTCGGGTGGGGCATGAGTACCGCCGCCGCGAGGTCGCCCATCGAATGCCCGTGCCCGTCGGAGAGGGCCTGCAGGATCCGCCACTGGTCGACCGTCGTGCCCTCGGCCGCCAGCTCCTCGGCGAGCCCGCGGTTGACCTCGCGCTCCGCCTCGGTCAGCAGGTAGGCCAGGTACGAGCGCAGCTTGGTCTCGGCCACGTCTGTCCCCTTCCGACGGGATAGAAGATACTCGTCGCGTGGCGGGGATCGTGCGCGTGGCGCTCGTCGTACCGGCATCGGGCACCCTGGGCATGATCGGTCCCGGTGCGCTGAACTGCGCCACGCTGGCGGCCGACGAGATCAACGACGCGGGCGGGCTACTGGGCCGGGCGGTCGAGCTGCGGCCGGTGGACGGCGGGCGGTCCGCGGTCGAGGTCGCGGCCGAGGTGCGTACGCTCGTCCGCACCGGTACGGTGCAGGCGGTCGTCGGCGTACACCCGAGTGACGTGCGGATGGCGCTCGTACCCGCGATCTGCGGCACGGTGCCGTACGTCTACACCCCGCCGTACGAGGGCGGCGAGCAGGCGCCCGGCGTGTACCTGGCCGGCGAGACCCCGAACCGGCAGCTCCTCCCGGCGCTGACCTGGCTCGCCCAGCGGTCGCGCGGCCGGCATTGGTTCCTGCTCGGCAACGACTACGTCTGGCCGCGTCGGGTGCACGCCGCGGCCCGGCGGTACCTGCGCGCGCTCGGCACGGTCGTGGTGGGCGAGCGGTTCGTGCCGCGCGGCACGATCGACCCGTTGCCGCTGGTCGACGAGATCGCCGCGACCCGCGCGGACGCCGTCCTGCTGACCCTGATCGGCCGCGATCTCGTGCTGTTCAACCGGGCGTTCGCCGGCTCGGCGCTGGCCCACCGGGTCCTGCGGCTGTGCCCCGCGCTGGAGGAGAACGGGTTGCTCGGGGTCGGCGGCGACGGCACCGGCGAGCTGTACGCGACGATGGGCTACTTCTCCTCGGTCGCCACCGACTCGAGCCTGGCGTTCGTGTCCCGGTACACGGGCCGGTTCGGGCCGCACGCGCCGGTGCCGGGTGGCCACGGCGAGGGCTGCTACGACGGCATGCGGTTGCTCGCCGCGCTGGTCGCCCGGGCGGAGTCGCTGGCCACCCCGGCGGTCGACGCGGCGGCCGACGGTACCACCGTGGAGGGCGGTCGCGGCCGGTTGGCGGTACGCGGCCGGCACGTGGACGCGCCGGTCTACCTGGCCCGGGCGGATGGCCTTGATCTCGATGTAATCGCTAGTTTCTGAAACCTTTTCCTTTGGAAAGATCAGCGCTATCGTGCCGCCATGGCACACGAGATTGATGCGGTCGCGGCCGAAACCCAACTGGCTGGGTTCGGCTACCGGCAGGAGCTCAAGCGGTCGCTCACGTTCGGCGACCTGGTCGTCTACGGACTGATCTTCATGGTGCCGATCGCCCCGTTCGGCATCTTCGGGGCCGTCTTCAACGGCTCGGGCGGCATGGTGGCGCTGGCCTACGTCATCGGCATGGTCGCGATGATGTTCACGGCGCTGTCGTATGCCCAGATGGCCCGGGCGTTCCCGATGGCCGGCTCGGTGTACACGTACGCCGGCCGGGGGATCGCGCCGCCGGTCGGCTTCCTGGCCGGCTGGATGATCTTCCTGGACTACGTACTCGTACCGTCGCTGCTGTACCTGATCGCCGGCGTAGCGATGAACTCGATCGTGGCCTCGATACCGGTCGCTTGGTGGATCGTGGGCTTCGTCGTCCTCAACACCGTGGTGAACTACTTCGGCATCGAGATGACCGCCCGGGTCAACCGGCTGATGCTCGCCGGTGAGCTGATCGTGCTGGCCATCTTCCTGGTCATCGGCATCGTGGCCCTGGCGCAGGGCAAGGGTCGCGGGTTCTCGCTGGAGCCGTTCTTCAACTCGAACACGTTCGCCTGGAGCCTCGTCTTCGGCGCGGTCTCTATCGCGGTGCTCTCCTTCCTCGGCTTCGACGGCATCTCGATGCTGGCCGAGGAGAACCGCGAGTCCGCGCGGCAGATCGGCCGCTCGATGGTCGCGGCACTGGTCCTCGTCGGCGTCCTGTTCGTCGCGCAGACCTGGGTCGCGTCGCTGCTGGTGCCCGACGCCGGCAAGCTCCTGACCGAGGGCGACCCGGGCGGCACCGCGTTCTACGACTCGGCCCGGGTGGCCGGCACCGCCTGGCTCGCGACGCTGACCGCGGTGGCGACCGCCATCGCCTGGGGCTTCGCCAACTCACTGGTGGCGCAGGCCGCCACCTCCCGGCTCATCTTCGCCATGGCCCGCGACAAGGTCCTGCCGCCGTTCTTCGCGAAGATCCACCCGCGGTTCCGGGTACCGACCAACGCCACGTTCCTCGTCGCGCTGATCTCGCTGGGTCTCGGCCTCTACATGAACAGCAGGTCCGACGGGATCACCCTGCTGACGTCGCTCATCAACGTCGGTGCGCTGACCGCGTTCCTCGTCCTGCACGTCTCGGTGTTCTGGCACTACGTGGTACGCGGTGGCTCGCGGAACTGGTGGCGCCACCTCGTCGCACCGGCGATCGGCTTCACGATCCTGGCGGTCGTCGTGTTCAACGCAGACCTCAGTGCCAAGTGGCTCGGCCTCATCTGGTTTACCGCCGGGCTCGTGGTACTCGTGGGGCTGTACGCTGTCGGGCGCCGGCCGCGCCTGCCCCTCGCCGCTCAGGAGGTCGCGTGAGTGACGTCCACCTCTACCATCCGCCGGCCGCTGACCTGGCCTACACGTTCGGCGGCGTACCGCCGGTGCGGACCGTCCGGCCGGGTGACGTCATCGAACTGTCCACCGAGGACTGCTTCGGCGGCCGGGTGCGCGGCGTCGACGACCTGCCCTCGGTCGTGTGCGAGTTCCCGTACCTCAACCCGGTCACCGGGCCGTTCTATGTCGAGGGCGCCGAGCCGGGGGACACCCTCGCCGTGCACTTCGCCGCGATCAGCCCGGCCCGCGACTGGGCGGTGTCCTCGACGTTCCCGCACTTCGGCGCGCTGACCTCGACGCACACGACCGCGACCCTGCAGCCACCGCTGGCGGAGCGGGTTTGGCTGTACGACGTGGACGCGGCGGCGGGCGTGGTGCGTTACCACGCCCGCCGGTCCGACCTCGTCGTCGAGCTGCCGCTGGATCCCATGCACGGCACGGTCGGCGTCGCGCCGGCCGCGTTCGAGGCGCGGGTGACGCTCACCCCGGACGCGCACGGCGGCAACATGGACACCCCGGAGCTCCGGGCCGGTGTGACCGTCTACTTCGGAGTGAACGTCCCGGGTGCGCTGTTCGCGCTCGGCGACGGGCACGCCCGGCAGGGACACGGCGAGGTCACCGGGGTCGCGGTCGAGGCGGCGATGCGGACCACCGTCGTGGTCGATGTCATCAAGTCCGTGGGTACGCCCTGGCCCCGGCTGGAGTCCGACGACGCGCTCATGTCGACCGGCTCCGCCCGGCCGCTGGAGGACGCCTACCGGATCAGCCAGCATGACCTGGTGACCTGGACGGCCGCCCTGCTGGGCCTCGACGAGCTCGACGCCTACCAGCTGGTCGGCCAGGCCGGCGAGGCGCCGGTGGGCAACGTGTGCGATCCCAACTACACGATGGTCGCCAAGATCCCGAAGCGGTACCTGGGCTCGGCAACGGCGTACGAGGGCGTCCACGCGCGACTCCGCGAGGTCGGCCGGGCACACCTCGCCCACCGCTAGGACGTGTCTCCTTCTACGGCGGCGAGGACCTCGGTCAGGTGCCGATGTAGGCCGCGAGGTGCTCGCCGGTGAGGGTGGAGCGGGCGGCGACGAGGTCGGCGGGTGTGCCCTCGAAGACGATCCGGCCGCCGTCGTGGCCGGCGCCGGGGCCGAGGTCGATGATCCAGTCGGCG
>JAEHDK010000400.1 GCA_016880465.1 Micromonosporaceae bacterium | reverse complement strand
CGTACGAGCGCGGCGCCTGGGCGGTGAACCGCCGTACGATCGCCTCGGCCTCCGCCGACCGGCCGCTCTGCAGCAGGTCGTACACGGGAGCCAGCACGTCGGTCGATTCGACGGCAGCACCGGGCCTGGACACTGGTGCCATCCTTCCGATCGAGGGGTGGGTCGGATGGAAGTTCCACGTGGTCGAGCAGTAATGATTATGACGTGGACCGCGGGGAAAAGGAGCCATCCGTATCGGCGGATCCGGTGCCGGTGGCACCGGCCATCGCCGCGGCGGCCGGTGAGCTGGTCAGGGCCGGAGTGGCTTCGGCCCGCGTCGATGCCGAGTGGCTCGCGGCGCACGTGCTCGGCGTGCCGCGCGGCAGGCTGCCGGCCACCCCCGAGTTCACCGCCGAGGCATACGCCGCCTACCGCCGGCTGGTAGCCGCCCGCGTCCGGCGGGTGCCGCTGCAGCACCTCGTCGGTACCGCCGGCTTCCGCTGGCTCGACCTGGCCGTCGGGCCGGGGGTCTTCGTACCCCGGCCGGAGACCGAACTGCTCGTCGACTGGGGGCTCGCCCGGGTCGCAGCAGCCGGGCCGGCGCCGATCGTCGTGGATCTCTGTGCCGGCTCCGGGGCGATCGCACTCGCCGTCGCGCACGAGGCGCCGCACATCCGCGGGTACGCGGTGGAGAGCGCGCCCGAAGCGCTGGTCTGGTTGCGGCGCAACGCGGCCGACCGGGCCACCGCGGGTGACCCGGAAGTGTGCGTGGTCGCCGCCGATGCCACCGACTCGGCCACATTGTCCATATTGGACGGTCAAGTGGCCGTGGTGCTCTGCAACCCGCCGTACGTACCGGAAACGACCCCGCTGCCGCCGGAGGTGGCCGACCACGACCCGCCCGCGGCGGTCTTCGGCGGCCCGGACGGGCTGGCGGTCATCCGGCCGGTGATCGCCCGCGCCGGCGCGCTCCTTCGCCCGGGCGGCTGGCTCGGCATCGAGCACGACGACACCCACGGCGCGGCGGTGCCGGTCCTGCTCGCCGCGGACGGGCGGTACGCCGAGATCGCCGACCACCCGGACCTGGCCGGCCGGCCCCGGTTCGCGGTCGCCCGCCGTCGGTAGGCCCGCCGTCGGTAGGCCCGGCGCCGGCCGAGCGTGGCAGACTTGCACCCCGTGACGCTCTACGACTGCCGGACGGTGGCCGACCGCGATCGCGGTGTCCAGGCCGCGATCGAGGCGGTCCAGCGCGGTGACCTCGTGGTCCTGCCCACCGACACGGTGTACGGCATCGGCACCGACGCGTTCCAGCCGCACGCCGTACAGGCCCTGCTCAACGCCAAAGGGCGCAACCGGCAGATGCCGCCGCCGGTGCTGGTGGGCTCCCGGCACACGCTCGACGGCCTGGTGTACGGGCTGCCACCGGCCGCCCGCGATCTCGTCGAGGCGTTCTGGCCCGGCGCGTTGACGGTCGTCGTGGTCCACTCCCCGACCCTGCAGTGGGATCTGGGCGAAAAGGACGGCACGGTCGCGGTACGGATGCCGCTGCACCCGGTCGCGCTGGAGGTGTTGCGAGTCACCGGGCCGATGGCGGTGTCGTCGGCGAACAAGACCGGGGTGCCGGCGGCGGTGACCGCCGAGGATGCGCGCGGGCAGCTCGGCTACGCGGTGAGCGTCTACCTGGAGGCGGGCAAGGGTCCGGACCCGGTGCCGTCCACCATCGTCGACGTGACCGGTGACGTACCCCGGCTGCTGCGGGCCGGCGCGATCCCGGTCGAGAAGCTCCGCGACGTGGTCCCGGGCATCGCGGGCCTCGAGGACTAGCGTGCCACCACCGTTCACTGTGCTGCACGTGTGCATGGGCAACATCTGCCGGTCGCCGATGGCGGAACGGCTGCTGGTGGCCGCGGTCCGGGAGATCGCCGGAGACGCCGCGGACAAGCTGATCTACAGCCACAGCACCGGCACCGGCGGCTGGCACGAGGGCGAGCCGATGAACCCGCCCGCGGCCCGCCAGGTCCGGTTGCGGGGCGGCGACGTCACCGGGTTCACCGCGCGCCGGGTGCGCGGCGAGTACGTCGACCGCTCCGATCTGGTGCTCACCGCCACGGCCGACCAGCTCGACGTCGTCGCCGCGCTGCGGCCGGACGCCGTGCCCCGTACGTTCGTGCTCGGCGAGCTCGGCCGGCTGCTGCCGCTCGGCAGGCTCGACCCGCTGCCGGCCGGCCAGCCCGGTCCGGACGGCGTGTACGCCCGCGGAGTCGCCTTCGTGGCGGCAGTCGACGCCGTACGGGCCGGCGCTCCGCCGCGACCCGGGGACGACCTCGACGACCCGTACGGCCGCGACGACGACTTCTTCCGCCGGGTCGCCGACGACATCGAGCACACCGTACGTCCGCTGGCGGCGGTGCTGCTTGGACAATGAGGTCGTGGCACAGACGTTCTGCGGGCAGCCGATCGCCAGCGAGAACCGCACCTCGCCGGCGGTCCTGGCCGCGCTCGGCTCGACGCTGACGAACAAGTACGCCGAGGGGTGCCCGGGCCGGCGCTACTACGGCGGGGTCCGCGCCGACCCGGCAACCGAACCGGGCCAGCGGACGCTCGCCGAGCCAGCGCGATGAGGGAACGGCTGGGCCACCTCCGGGTGGGGCTGGTCGCCTCCGGCGGGCTGCTGCTGGTCGCCGTCGCCATCGGGTACCTGGCGCGCGGGGGGACCGGAGCGGCGGGTGCCGCGGCCGGGGTCGCGATCGTCGTCGCGAGCTACAGCGTGTCGAGCGTCGCGGTGGCCTGGGCCGACTCGGTCGACCCGCAGCTGGTCCTCAAGGTCGGGATTACCGTGTACGTAACCAAGATCACTATCATCGGCGTGGTGATGTCGGTGGTCGCCGGCAGCGGCTGGGCCGGCCTGGAACCCATGGGTGTGGCTGTCGTGGCCGCCGTGGTGGTCTGGTGCGGCGTACAGATCTGGTGGGTCAGGCACCAACAGCGACCCCGGTGGACCGATCGGTAGGTGACGAACCGGTCAGCTGAAGATCCGGGGCGCGCACGGATCCTTCGTGGGTCCGCCGCGGACCGTGCCCGTGCTGGTCCTGCCGCGGGACATCTTCGTCCAGGCGACCGTGGTGCGGAACTGGCCGGGTCCACAGGCGACCGTGAGCTGACGGCTGCGGTACTTGAGGAACCGCGCGTGGGTGTCGGCGCCTCGTACGGCGAACGTCTCGCTCTTGGCCGCCGCCCAGGTCGAACCGGCGCGCCGTTCGATGGTGACGGCGAGGGTCAGCACGTCGGCGCCGGGGTTGTCGCACCGGAACCGGGTGCGCGCGACGATCGAGGTCGCCTTGTCCGCGTTGCGTATCGGCCCGTCCGCCATGATCGTGCAGTACACCGGCCGGGGGTCGGAGACGTTCCCGGTGGCGGTGTTGCGCCCCCCGGCCTCGCAACCCGCCGTCGTGACCAGGCCGAGGGTAACCGCGAGTGCCGCGACGAGCCTGCGCATCTCAGGCACCGCCTTCGTGGCCGAGGGGGCGTCGTGCGTCCAGGATTCCGCCTTGGAGCTATCCCGGTCAATGTCCACGTGGGCCAGGGGGTGCGTCGGCCCGGCATCCGCTCGGCTGATATCGTTCGCGGCGTCATGGCCGGTGACCAAACGCCACAAGGCAGGCCCGGGCCCGGGGACCACCCACCGGGCTACGGGCAGGGCTGGGCGGCTATGGGCTACCTCATCTCCGGAATCCTGGTGTGGGGGTTCATCGGCTGGCTGATAGACCGGTGGCTCGGGCTGGATGGTCTGGCGACCGGCATCGGGTCGTTGGTCGGTGCGGCCGGCGGGGTCTACCTGATCCTGCGCCGGTTTGGCGGGTAGCTACGGAAGGGATGCGGTGCTCCGGAACACGATGGTCCTCGCGGACGAGCTGCCGTTCCCACCCAGCGTCGAGGACTTCCACCTGGTACCCGCGTGGGTCTCGAAGTTCACCGTGCTGGTATGGATCGCCGTTGCGCTGATCATCATCTTCTTCCTGGTCCTGTACCGGAACCCGAAGCTGGTTCCGACCAGGGGCCAGTGGCTGGCCGAGTCGTTCTACGGGTTCGTCCGGGACCGGGTCGCCGGCGACCTGATCGGGCACGAGGGCCTGCGGTTCGCGCCGTACCTGGCGACGCTGTTCTCGTTCATCCTGCTGACCAACCTGTTCGGCATCGTTCCCGGCATCCAGATATCCACGAACACGCATATCGCGTTCACGGCCATGCTGGCCGTCATCAGCTACGTGCTGTTCGTCGCCGTCGGTATCCGCAAGTTCGGCTTCTGGCACTACTGGAAGAAGTCGCTGTTCCTGCCCGCGCCGCTGGCCGTCCAGCCGATCCTCATCCCGATCGAGTTCGTGTCCACGTTCGTCGTGCGGCCGTTGACCCTCGCGATCCGTCTCTTCGCGAACATGTTCGCCGGGCACGTCATCCTGCTCGTCTTCACGCTCGGCGGGTTCGTGCTGCTGAACTCCTCGGCCTGGTTCCTGAAGCCGATCTCGGTGCTGTCCTGGGTGATGGCCATCGCGCTGACGTTCCTCGAGGCGTTGGTGATCCTGCTACAGGCCTACGTGTTCGTCGTGCTCACCGCCAGCTACGTGCAGGGCGCGCTCGTCGAGGATCATTAGCGGCGGCCCCGCACCGTCATCCGTCGTACCGCGTGAGGGTCACGCGGCAAAACCAGGAGGAATCCCAACCATGGATCTCGCCATAACCGGCAGTCTCAGCGCCATCGGCTATGGTCTCGCCGCGATCGGGCCGGGCATCGGAGTGGGCATCATCTTCGCCTCGTACATCCAGTCGACCGCCCGCCAGCCGGAGTCGGCGCGGCTGACGCAGCAGTTCCTCTGGGTGGGCTTCGCGGTGGTCGAGGCGCTCGCCCTGTTCGGCATCGCCTTCGGCTACGCATTCGGCAAGTAAGCCGGCGCCAGACCGGAAACGGAGACGCCATGCACTATCTAGCCGCGGACTATCTCGCCGCAGAGCCGAACCCCATCGTGCCGATCTGGCAGGAGCTGGTGGTCGGCACCATCGCCTTCGCCGTGCTCTGCTTCGTGCTGATGAAGTTCGCCTTCCCGCGCATGGAGGCGACCTTCCGGGCCCGGGTAGAGGCGATCGAGGGCGGCATCCAGAAGGCGGAGGCCGCGCAGGCCGAGGCGAACGCCCTGCTCGAGCAGTACCGGGCACAGCTCGCCGAGGCGCGCACCGAGGCGGCCCGGATCCGCGACGAGGCCCGGGCCGAGGCGATGAACATCAAGACCGACCTGCTCGCCCAGGCCCGGGAGGACAGCGACCGGGTCATCGCGGCCGGCCGGGAGCAGCTGGTCGCCGAGCGCGAGACGGTCGCCCGGGAGCTGCGCGCGACGATGGGTCAGATCGCCGTCGACCTGGCCAGCAAGATCGTCGGTGAGGTGCTGGAGGACGAGGTACGCCGGCGCGGCACGGTCGAGCGGTTCATGGCCGATCTCGAAGGCGAGGGTATCCGGTAATGCAGTCCGCCAGCCGGGAGTCGTACGCCGCCGCAGCAGAGCGCCTGGCGACGTACGCGGCGGACACCGAGCCGGACACGATCGCCGGCGTGGCCGACGCGATCCTCTCGGTGGCCACGCTGCTGCGCCGGGAACCGCGGCTGCGCCGGGCCCTCGCCGACCCGGCGCGCAGCGGTGCCGAGCGGGCCGAGCTGCTGCGCGGCCTGCTCGGCGAGAAGGTCTCGGACGCGGTGGCCGACCTGCTGACCGCCCTCGTCTGCGGGCGCTGGTCGACGGCTGGCGAGCTGCTGGACGCGACCGAGCGACTCGGCGTGGACGCACTGCTCACCTCGGCCGACCGGGCCGGCCAGCTCGCCGACGTCGAGGACGAGCTGTTCCGGTTCAGCAAGATTGTCGATGGGAACCTGCCGCTGGCCGCGGTGCTCGGCAACACGTCGACCGAACCGGCCCGGCGGGCCGAGCTGGTGCACACGTTGCTCGAGGGAAAGACGACACCGGTCACGGTGCGCCTGGCCGAGCTGGCCATCAGCGGGTTCGGCGGGCGGGGTTTCGCCGCGTCGCTCACCCGGCTGGTCGAGCTGGCCGCCGACCAGCGCGGCCGGTCGGTGGCGTACGTCACGGTCGCCACCGCGTTGACCGAGGCCGACGAGCAGCGACTGGGCGCAACCCTCACCGGGCTATACGGTCGGGAGGTCAGCCTGAAGGTGACCGTCGACCCGGACGTGCTCGGCGGGATGAGCGTCCAGGTCGGTGACTCCCGGTACGACGGGACCATCCGTCGCCGACTCAACCAGACCCGCATCGCCCTCGCCGGGCGCTGACCCCACCCATGTCTAGAAAACGAGGAAACTGAGGATGGCCGAGCTGACCATCTCCACCGAGGAGATCCGCGGCGCGCTCGAGCGCTACGTCTCCGCGTACACACCGGCGCTCTCCCGCGAGGAGGTCGGGTTCGTCACCGCGGCTGGTGACGGCATCGCCCAGGTCGAGGGTCTGCCGTCGACGATGGCCAACGAGCTGCTGGAGTTCGCGGACGGCACGCTCGGGGTCGCGCTGAACCTCGACGCCCGGCAGATCGGTGTCGTGGTACTCGGCGACTTCGCCGGCATCGACGAGGGCCAGCAGGTCAAGCGCACCGGCCGGGTGCTGTCGGTACCCATCGGCGACAACTTCCTCGGCCGGGTGGTCGACGCCCTTGGACAGCCGATCGACGGGTTCGGCGACATCGAGAACGAGGGCTTCCGCGAGCTGGAGCTCCAGGCGCCCAACGTGATGGCCCGCCAGCCGGTCAAGGAGCCGCTGCAGACCGGCATCAAGGCGATCGACGCGATGACCGCGATCGGCCGCGGCCAGCGCGAGTTGATCATCGGTGACCGCAAGACCGGCAAGACCACGGTGGCCATCGACACGATCATCAACCAGCGGAACAACTGGCTCTCCGGCGACCCGAAGAAGCAGGTGCGCTGCATCTACGTCGCGATCGGGCAGAAGGCCTCGACGGTCGCCTCGGTGAAGGGCGTCCTGGAGGAGCACGGCGCGATGGAGTACACCACCATCGTGGCCGCACCGGCGTCCGAGCCGGCCGGGTTCAAGTACATCGCCCCGTACACCGGGTCGGCGATCGGGCAGCACTGGATGTACGCCGGCAGGCACGTACTCATCGTGTTCGACGACCTGAGCAAGCAGGCCGAGGCGTACCGCGCGGTGTCCCTGCTGCTGCGCCGCCCGCCGGGCCGCGAGGCGTACCCGGGCGACGTCTTCTACCTGCACTCCCGGCTGCTGGAGCGGTGCGCGAAGCTGCACGACGACCTGGGCGGCGGCTCGATGACCGGCCTGCCGATCATCGAGACCAAGGCCGGCGACATCTCGGCGTACATCCCGACGAACGTCATCTCGATCACCGACGGCCAGATCTTCCTGCAGACCGACCTGTTCAACCAGGGCGTACGGCCGGCAATCAACGTCGGTACGTCGGTCTCCCGGGTGGGTGGCGACGCGCAGGTCAAGCCGATGAAGCGGGTGGCCGGGTCGCTGCGGCTGGACCTCGCGCAGTACCGGGACCTGGAGGCGTTCGCCGCGTTCGCCTCCGACCTGGACCGCGCGTCCCGCGCCCAGCTGGACCGCGGTGCGCGGCTCGTCGAACTGCTCAAGCAGCCGAACTACTCGCCGTTCCCGGTCGAGGAGGAGGTCGTCTCGGTGTGGGCCGGTACCACCGGCAAGCTCGACGACATCCCGGTCCCGGACGTCAAGCGGTTCGAGACCGAGTTCCTCCAGTACCTGCGGCACAACCGCAAGGAGACGCTGCAGGCGATCGCCGACGGTACCTGGGATGACGACATCATCGCCGGGCTCGAGGACGCGGTGGTGCACTTCAAGAACCTGTTCCTCGGCCGGGAGGCTGCGCTGCGGATCAACGAGCCGGCGGCCGAGGCCATGGAGGAAGGCGTCGAGTCCCGCGAGACCGTCACCCGACACGTACCGCCGCGCCGGAGGTAGCCGATGGCCGGTCAACTACGCAACCTGCGGCGGCGGATCCGCACCACCGCCTCGATGCAGAAGATCACCAAGGCGATGGAGCTCGTCGCGACGAGCCGGATCGCCAAAGCCCAGGAGCGGGTGGCGGCGTCGGTGCCGTACGCGTACGCGATCACGCACGTGTTGAGCGCGCTCGCGTCCAGCGCGAACCTCGACCACCCGCTGTTGATCGGGCGGCCGGCGGTCCGCCGGGCCGGCGTACTCGTGATCACGAGCGACCGCGGCCTGGCCGGCGGGTACAACGCCAACGCGCTGCGTACGGCCGAGCAGTTGATCGTCAAACTGCGGGAGGACGGCAAGCAGGTCGTGCTCTACGTAGTCGGCCGCAAGGGCGTGACGTACTACCGGTTCCGCGGCCGGGAGATCGAGCAGAGCTGGACCGGCTTCTCCGAGCAGCCGGCGTTCGCCGACGCCCGGGACATCGGCGAGACGCTGATCAAGGCGTTCGTCGCGGGCGCGGACGACGTGGACGACCCGGACGTCCCGGCGCACGGCCCGGACGGCGTGCTCGGCGTCGACGAGCTGCACGTGGTGCACACCCAGTTCGCGTCGCTCATGACCCAGACGCCGGCCGCCACCTTCCTCGCCCCGATGGTGGTCGAGGAGCGGGAGGCAACCGGTCCGCTGCCGGCGTACGACTTCGAGCCCGAGGCCGAGGAGCTGCTGGACGCACTGCTGCCCAAGTACATCAACACGCGGATCTACGCGGCGTTGATCGAAGCGGCGGCGAGCGAGTCGGCGTCCCGGCGCAAGGCGATGAAGGCCGCGACAGACAATGCGGAGGAGATGGTCACGCGGCTGACGCGGCAGATGAACTCGGTGCGGCAGGGCGAGATCACTCAGGAGATCAGCGAGATCGTCGGCGGCGCGAACGCGCTGGCCGCGGCAGGGAGTGAACAGTGAGCAGTGCGGTAGAGACCGACCAGCGCGTGGCCGGTCCGGGGGTCGGCCGGGTCGTCCGGGTCATCGGTCCAGTCGTGGATGCCGAGTTTCCGCGCGACGCGATGCCGGACATCTTCAACGCGCTCCACGTCGACGTCACGCTGGGCGGCGGCAGCCGGACGCTGACCCTGGAAGTTGCCCAGCACCTGGGCGACCACATGGTGCGCGCGATCTCGATGCAGCCGACCGACGGCCTGGTCCGGGGTGCGGAGGTGACCGACACCGGCGATCCGATCATGGTGCCGGTCGGCGACGTGACCAAGGGCCACGTGTTCAACGCGATCGGTGAGGTCCTCAACCTCAAGGAGGGCGAGCAGCTCGAGGTCAAGGAGCGGTGGGGGATCCACCGCAAGGCGCCGGCCTTCGCCGACCTGGAGCCGAAGACCGAGATGCTGGAGACCGGCATCAAGGTGCTCGACCTGCTCGCCCCGTACGTCAAGGGCGGCAAGATCGGCCTGTTCGGCGGCGCGGGGGTGGGCAAGACGGTGCTCATCCAGGAGATGATCATCCGGGTAGCGCACAACTTCGGCGGTACCTCGGTGTTCGCGGGCGTCGGCGAGCGTACCCGGGAAGGCAACGACATCATCCTGGAGATGGGCGAGGCGGACGTGCTCAAGGACACCGCGCTCGTCTTCGGCCAGATGGACGAGCCGCCGGGTACCCGGTTGCGGGTCGCCCTGTCGGCACTGACCATGGCCGAGTGGTTCCGGGACGTGAAAGGCCAGGAGGTGCTGCTGTTCATCGACAACATCTTCCGGTTCACCCAGGCCGGCTCCGAGGTCTCCACGCTGCTCGGCCGCATGCCGAGCGCGGTCGG
>JAEHDK010000399.1 GCA_016880465.1 Micromonosporaceae bacterium | reverse complement strand
TCTCCTCGCCCGCCGGCAGTCGCTGCTCGCCGAGCTGGCGGGCCGGCTGCGGAGGGCACACCACGTCGAGGTGCGGGTAGCGGCGCTCGACGCGGCCGCGCCGGACGCCGCCGCCGCGATACTGCGTGGCTGGCGGCTCACCTGTCGCAGGCGATCGGCGCGCGGCTGGTACGGCGGGGGCGCGGCGGCATCGTCCTGCTCAGCTCGATGGCGAGCCAGCAGGGAGCGGCGCTGGTCGCGCACTACGCGGCGACGAAGGCATACCTGCGGACGCTGGCCGAGGGGCTGTGGGCCGAGCTGGGTCCGTCCGGTGTGGACGTTCTCGCCTGCTGCCCCGGTCTCGTGCGGACGCCGACGTTCGACCGCAGCGCGCCCGCGCCGGCCGGCCGGCTCGTGCCGCCACCGATGAGCCCGGATCGGGTGGTACGCGAGGCGCTGGCGGCGTTGGGCCGGCGGCCGGTCGTCATTCCCGGACGGCGCAACCGGCTGGCCGCGTTCCTGGCGCAGCGGGTCATGTCCCGGCGGGCCGTCGTACGCCTCGCGTCGGCTAGGACCCGGGCGATGTATCCGACGGGATCTCGTCGTTCGGCTCCGGCGGCCGGACCAGACGGGTGACCGCGGGCCCGACCGTGCCGAGCAGCGTGCCGAGCGTACGGCGCACCGCCGACGGTGCCGAGCCGTCGGCGTGCGGCTGGCTCCAGTGGCGGCCGACCAGGGACGCGTAGATGCTCAGCGTCTGCACGGCGGTCGCGAAGTCGAGCGTGCTGACGAGCTCGTCGGCCAGGCCGAACGGTACGGACAGCGGCAGCGGACCGCGGGCGTACTCGACGGCCCACACGCCATCGGTGAAGTTCATCGCTCGCGCCTGGTTGGGTCCGACGTAGACCCGGTCGGCCGGCCGGTACACGCGCTTGTCGAACTGGCCCTCGCCGTAATACCACATCTCGCCGTCGATGACGGTGTCCCAGAAGCCGACGGCATGGCGCCCGGAATGCCCCTCGGAGCCGATCGGCGTACCCCAGATCATGATGTATTCCACGATGGATGCGTAGTACAGCTTCATCTGGATCATCGCGCCGCCGGCGTTGCTGAAGATCCACGGTTGGTCGAGGTCGAGGCGGTCCGGGTACTTGCCCTCCATCGCCTCGGCGAACGCGTCGAACATGACCGGCCTCGGCTTGCCGAGGCAGGCCAGTGCGCACTCGTGGACGACATCCGGATCGAACAGGTACGCCATCCGCCTCGCTCCTCTCCGCGCGCCGGCGCCCACTGCCGGCGGCTCGGCTAGCCGCGGACGAACTCCAACCGGATCCGCTCGTCGTCCCGCAGCACGATGACCGTACCGCGGCCCAGCGACCAGTCCCGGGCGACGAGGAAGTACCGGCCGCCGCGCCGATCCATGAACCGCAGCCCGGAGTAGCGGTACCGGAACGCCGCGCCGTCCGGACCGACCGTCTCGGTCTCGACGGCACCGGTGTCGAGGTGCAGGGGATCCGAGCTGTAGACGACCACGGCCGGCTGCTCGGCCAACCGTACGCTGAAGTCCTCGGCCAGAAAGTCACCGAGGACCTCCGCATAGTTGGACACCGACCAGAACACGCACACCGCGCAGCCCAGCGCGACAAGGCCGCGCAGGAGCTCGTAGCGTGGCATGGCCCGGGCGCCGTACCGCTGCCGCAGATGGGTGCGGTACCAGAGCATCAGCAGGCCGGCCGAGATGGCCAACGGGAAGGCGACGTACGCCTGGGCGGGCCAGTAGGGCTGCGCGGCGTAGGCCGCGACGAAGGGTCCGGCCGAGCCGACCACCAGCAGCCGGCCCACCCAGCGCACCGCCCACGCCCGCCCGCTGACCAGCCGGGCCAGCCAGTGGTCGAACCAGAGCCAGGCGAGCAGGACCACGCCGAGCAACGCCAGCAGGGCGAAGACCGGACCGACACTGCGCAGCACGTACTCCTGCGTTGTCAGGCCGAAGATGCTCTCGTCGACGCCGAGGGCCTGGGCCTGCGTCTCACTGCGCCGCCAGCCGAAATACACCAGCAGCCCGGTCAGGGCGCTGAGGTTGGCGACCAGCAGCAGACCGACCCGGCCGACGATGGTCCGGGCCGCCTCCGCCGGCTCGCCGGCCAGGTCGTCCAGCGGTACCGCCGGGCTGCCCGGCGGTACCGCCTCGGCGTGCGGCCTCATCCGACGCCGTCGCGCGGGTCGCTGCTGCGCTCGGGCTCGGGTACGTCCCACTCCGGCGGATCGCCGGCCGGGCACCTGAACTCACCGCGGTCCCGCTGCTGGATCACGCTCGCGGCGGACCGGTACAGCTCGCAGGCCGCCCGCGGCTTGCCGTCGTCGTACACCAGACCGGACCACCCGTACCGCTCGGCCTGCCGGAACAGCTGGGTAGCCGAGGCAACGTCGTTCTGGCAGAACTCGACGCCGGCCTGGGCGAGCAGGACGTTGCGGGGGCTGGCGAACCTGGCCCAGCCCTCGTCGAGCAGCCCTTGCGCGGCCGCGCACCGGCCCTGCCGGATCTCGTCGTACACCCGCATCTCGTTCTCGTTCGGCGAAACGTCGCCGACCGGCAGCGTCCACGAGTACTTCCTCCGCGGTGGCTGGTTGTTCGAGCCGCCCGTGTTCGAGCCACCAGCGCCCGTGTTCGAGCCGTCCGTGCCCGTGTTCGAGCCGCTCCCGGACGAGCCACTCCCGGCGGACCCGCCGGGCCGGGTGCAGCCGAGCAGGACACTGCCGCCGAGCAGCAGCCCGCCGGCGAGCAGCACGGCGGTCAGCCGGCGGCCAGCGCGACCGGTCGGCTCGCGTCGATCAGTCATGACCTTGCTCCTTTCCCAGCGCCGCCGGGCTGTGCAGCGGGGTCTGGTGAATCTGGACGATGACGGTGAACTCGTGCTTTGCCTGATCGACCGGGATGCTCTCCTGCTTGGCCTCGGCCGGCGCGAAGCTCTCGTGCTTGGCCTCGGCCGGCGCGAAGCTCTCGTGCTTGGCCTCGGCCGGCGCGAAGCTCTCGTGCTTGGCCTGGTCCACGGCGGGATGGCCGGACCAGGGGGAGAACTTGGCCTGGCCGAGTCGCTTGAGGCCGGCATCGAACAGCCGGTCGGCAGCAGCGGAGAACGCGGCCTGCAACGGCTCACCGTCGGCAAGCTCCGCGGTGGTCTGGAACTGCGAGCCCGCGACGAGCAGGTCGGCCCCGGTGAGCTCACCGGTGGCCTGCAACTGGTCCGGCCACCACGGGACTGGACCGGGAACTGGCCGCCACGGCACCGGCCACTTCGGCTCCGTACCGCAGAAGTCGTCGACAAAGCCGGCGATGGCCGCCTGGCCGGCAGCGACCGGCTGGCCGGCCTGGTCGGCCGCGTGGATACGGTCCGCGAACGCCTGGACCACCATCTTTGCCCAGTGCGGCGGGCGATGCGGCCGGTACCCGCGACCGTGGTCGGCGGGCGTGCCGGCGGGTCGTACGTCTGCCGCCGGCACCCGTCCGTCGTCGTCGGGCGCCGCGGTCAACGAGTTGAGCAGGTCGACGAATGCGGCCCTGGTTAGCTGGATCATCGTGGACATGGGTCTCCTATCGCAGCGCCGATGCCTGGGACGAGTCTGCGGCGGCCGCGATGCGGGTTGACGGATGCTGACTGAACTGGACAGGTTGGTCCGGCCGGTCATCCGACATCGGCTGAAACTGGGTTTACAGCGCGCTACGGCGTGGCCAACCTGTAGCTGCGCGGGTTGTCCGGCGGTAAGGGCGGAACGGGAGGCCACGTGGGTGCCCTGCCGAAGCCTGAGGTGGCAGACGGTCCGGTCCGGATGCTGTTCGACGAGCTGCACGACCTCCATCACCGCGCCGGCTGGCCGAGCCTGCGCGACATGGCCAAGGACGTGGGCTGCAGCCACACGACGGTGTCGGTGGCCTTCTCGGGTCCCCGGGTGCCGCGGTGGGGGCTGCTGGAACTGATCGTGGAGGCGCTCGGCGGCGACACCGGCCGGATGCACCTGCTGTGGCTCGCCGCCAGCCAGGCGCAGCATCCGGCGCCCGGGACCGGAGCCGGGTCCGAGCCGGCAGGTCCCGCCTCGGGCGGTCAACCACCGACCGACGTGCCGCTGCCCCGCGGCCCGGTGCCGCATGCCCCGCCGGTCCCCCGCGAGCTGCCGGCCGACGTCGTGCCGTTCACCGGCCGTACGCACCAGCTGGCCGAGTTGGACCGGCTGCTGGAGAGCGTCGATGGCACCGGGCCGGCGGCCGGGCTCGTCGTGCTGTCCGGTACGGCCGGCGTCGGCAAGACCGCGCTCGCGGTCCGCTGGGCGCACCGGGTCGCCGACCGGTTCCCGGACGGGCAGCTGTACGTCAACCTGCGCGGGTACGACCCCGATCGGCCGGTACCGCCGGCCGACGTACTGGCCGCCTTCCTGCGCGTGCTGGGCTTGGACGGTGCGGCCGTCCCGGGCGAGCTCGCCGAGCGCGCCGCCCGCTACCGCACCCTGCTGGCCGGCAAGCGGATGCTGGTGCTGCTCGACAACGCGCACTCGGTCGACCAGGTCCGGGACCTGCTGCCCGGTGCGTCGTCGTGCCTGACGCTGGTCACCAGCCGCCATGCGCTACCGGCCCTGGTCGCGCGGCACGGCGCCGTACGGGTCCGGCTCGATCTGCTGTCCCCCGCCGAGGCGGTCAGCCTGCTACGGGCGTTGATCGGCGGGCGGGTGGACGCCGAACCCGAGCAGGCAGTCACGCTGGCACAGCGGTGCGCCCGGCTGCCCTTGGCGCTGCGGGTGGCCGCCGAGCTGGCCGGCTCGCGGTCGCTCAGCTCGCTCGCCCAGCTCGTCGCGGAGCTCGGTGACGAGCAGCGCCGGCTCGACCTGCTCGCCGCCGGCCAGGACGAGTACACCGCCCTGCGGGCCGTGTTCTCGTGGTCGTACCAGCAGCTCACCGCGCCGGCGGCCCGCGCCTTCGCGCTGCTCGGGCACTACCCCGGCCAGGACATCGACGGGTACGCGGCGGCAGCGGTGGCCGGCACCGACCTCGCGGGCGCGCACCGGCTGCTCGACGAGCTGGCCCGGGCACACCTGATCGAGGAGACCCGGCCGGGCCGGTTCGGCATGCACGACCTGCTCCGGGCGTACGCGGCCGAGCAGTCCGCCCAGTGCTCCGCGGAGGACCGGCGGTCCGCGCTGACCCGGCTGTTGGACTACCACTTGCACGCCGCGGGTGCCGCGGTGCGGACCGGCATTCCCGGCAGCCGACCACCCGGGGGGAGCCCGGCCGGCCCGGTCCCGGACTTTCCGGGTGCGGCCGAGGCTCGGGCATGGCTCGACCTCGAGCGGGCCAACCTCCTGGCCGCGGCCGAGCTGGCGGGCGTACACCGGCTGCCGCACGTCGGGCAGCTGGCCTCCGTCATCGCCGGCTACCTGGACACCCGGGCGTACTACCAGGACGTCCTCGCGCTGGCCGACCTGGCGTTGCGGACGGCTCGGGACCGGGCCGACCGGGCGGCCGAGGCGAGCGCGTTGAGCCTGCTCGCGACGGCCTACCGGCGATTGGGCGACTATGCCGCCGCGCGCCAGCGGTACGAGCAGGCGCTGGCCATCGACGTGGCGGCCGACGATCGCGCCGGCCAGGCGGCCGCGCTGCACGGGCTGGGCATCCTCGACTGGCGCCAGGGCCGGTACGGGCCGGCCGCCGAGCGGCTCGACGCGGCCCTGGGTACGTATCGCGACCTCGCCGATCGCGGTGGGCAGGGCAGCGCGCTGCACGGGCTGGGCATCGTCTACCGGCGGCTCGGCCGGTACGCCGACGCGGTGGCCCACTACGAACAGGCGCTCGAGCTCCACCGGGCGGCCGCCGACCGGGCGGCCGAGGCACGCACGCTGGGCAACCTCGGCGTGGTGTACCTGCGCCTCGGCCGGTACGACGAGGCCCTGCGGCACGGCGAACGCTCGCTGGCCATCCATCGCGAGCTCGGCGACCGGGCCGGCGTCGGCGTGGCACTGACCAATGTGGCCGCTGCGTACGAGCGGCTCGACCGGCTCGACGAGGCGGGCGAGCACTTCGCGGAGGCGCTGGACAGGTACCGGGCCGCGGGGTACCGGGTCGGTGAGGGCGATGCCCTGCACGGCCTCGGCCTGGTGTACCGCCGCGCCGGTCGCCATGCCGAGGCGGTCGACCGGTTGCGCCAGGCCGTCGCGATCGGGCAGGACCTCAGCGAGCTCGATCTCGTCGCGGGTGCGCTCAACGACCTGGGCGAGTCGCTGCGCGCGACGGGCCAGTCGGATGACGCCATGGACGCGTACGCCGGGGCTCGCGAGCTGTCCACCCAGACCGGCGACCGGTACGAGCAGGCGCGGGCATGCGACGGCATCGCGCACCTGCACTCGGCCCGCGGTGAGCCGGCGCAAGCCGCCCAGCTGTGGCGGCTCGCGCTGGACATCTACGCCGAACTGGGCGTACCGGAGCAGGCCGAGGTCCGCCGGCTGCTCGGTGCTACCTAGGCGCGATGCCGGTCATGACCGTGCGGTGCGGCTGCGCCTCAGCGCAGCAGCGATCTGGGCGTGGGCGCCAGCCGCAGGCATTGCGGGTCGCCCAGCAGTGCGGTCGACAGCTCGGGGAGCACCTCGTCGCGCCATCGCGGACGGCGCGCCAGGGCCCGTACGTGCTCGCGGTGGTCCTCAGGGCTCGCGAAGCGGGTGAACCACACGAACACATGCACGCCGGTACGGACGGGCAGCGCCGGGAACGTGTTCTCGGCGTACTCGGTCTGGAGGCACGCCAGGGGCGGAGCACCCGTGTCGGTCATCGTCGGCCGGACCAGGCGGTCGAAGAAGTGCGCGAATGCGTCGTCGAACGGGCGGTCGCGGTGGTAGAGCGTCGCGACGACGAGTGACGAGGGCGGCGGGTCGCTCGCGCCGACCGGCGGCCGGGCGGAATCGGGGGCCGGAAAACCGGACCGCTGGTTCACCGGCCGCAGCAGCAGGACGTTGTCGACGTCGATCATCGTGGCGTTGGCCTGGGCTGCCCGCGCCTTCCAGGCGGCGCCACCGTAGAACGTCCGCAACGCCGTGTCCCTGGACGCCATGTCGGCGAACCCGCGTACCCAGACGAACTGATCGGGGTCGTCGAGGTTGGCGAACTGACCGACGATCGGCATGCCTAGGGCCTCCTGGGGCTCGACGAGGTGTTCGTCGAAGAGGCCGATCAGCACGCCCCGCTGGCCCGGCTGTAGCGTGTACTGCCGGAGCTCGACGACGGGATGCCGCAGACCGTTACGCACAGTTTTGCCTCCGTGGCTCGTCACGATGTCTGTGAATGGAGTATCTGCCGAAGAACATCGGCGACGGACGTACGGTCGAGCTCTCGCCGTACCGCCTGCTCGGCATCGCCGTAGACCCGATCGAGCACCGGCCTGATGCCCCGACCGACCGGACACTCCTGGTTAGGTTCGGTGTGATGCATGCCGAACAGCGAGTCCTGCTCGACGGCGTCGTACACCGCGAGCAGCGAAATCTGCTCCGGTGGCCGGGCCAGACTCCAGCCGGCACCGGCACCCCGGCGAACCGTCACCAGTCCCGCCGCGCGCAGTTGGCCGAGACTACGCCGAAGGATCACCGGGTTGGTGTTGACACTCGCGGCGACCTCGTCGGACGTCATCTGCGTCAGCCCGCGGCGGGCGGCCAGTGCCATCCACGCGAGCGCGTGAACCGCGATCGTCAGCCGGCTGTTGGCCCCCACCGCCCCTCCTTGTCGTAACAGGATCTGTTACGACAAGGCGCGTGTCAAGCTGGCACGAAACGATGCGACTCAGCCGCGATGCGGCCGAATCCACTATAAGCCATATACCGAAGATATAAGTCATAAGCTCGCTATTATCCCGAGAGCCCCGATCGGAGGGTACGGCCATGATCAAACAGATCACGCTGGGCGTCGACGGTGAGCGGCGCTCGCTGAGTGTGGACACCCGCACCACGCTGCTGGACGCGCTACGCGAGCGGCTCGGTGTGATGTCGGCCAAGAAGGGCTGCGACCACGGTCAGTGCGGCGCGTGCACGGTGCTGTTGAACGGTCGACGCGCCACTACCTGTCTGGCCCTTGCGGTGTCCCACGACGGAGCCGAGATCGTCACGGCGGCCGGACTGTCCACCGGGGACGGGTTGCACCCGGTCGCCCAGGCGTTCGTCGACCACGACTCGTTCCAGTGTGGCTACTGCACGCCCGGGCAGATCTGCTCGGCGGTGGGGATGCTCGCCGAGCTCAAGGCCGGCTGGCCGAGCCACGTCACGGGACGGCCGGCCGGCGGCCTGGCGCCGGACGACGAGGAGATCCGGGAACGGATGAGCGGCAACCTGTGCCGCTGTGGCGCGTACGGCAACATCGTCGCGGCCATCAAGGAGGTGGCCCGGTGATGCCGTTCGACTACCAGCGACCCGCCGATGCGCTGGGCGCGGTGACGGCCGTGGCCGCGCGGCCCGGAGCGACCTTCCTCGGCGGCGGTACGAACCTGGTGGACCACATGAAGCTCGGCCTGACCACGCCGGACCTGGTGGTCGATGTGACCGGGCTGCCGTACGACACCATCGAGGAGCTGCCCGACGGCGGCGTACGGGTCGGCGGCGCGGTGCGCAACAGCGATGCTGCCGCCGACCCGCTGATCCGCCGGCGGTATCCGGTGCTGTCCCAGGCATTGCTGGCCGGCGCTTCCGGGCAGCTGCGCAACCTCGCCACCACCGCGGGGAACCTGTTGCAGCGCACGCGCTGTGTCTACTTCCAGGACCGCACCACGCCGTGCAACAAGCGGAAGCCGGCCACGGGTTGCTCCGCAGTGGACGGTTACACGCGCTACCACGCGATCCTCGGTGCCTCACCGTCCTGCGTGGCGGTCCACCCGTCCGACATGGCGGTGGCCATGACGGCTCTCGGCGCCCAGGTCCAGGCAATGGGGGCGCAGGGCGAACGGACCATCCCGATCGACGAGCTGTACCGGCTGCCCGGCAACGAGCCCGAGCGCGACACCGTCCTGACGCATGGCGAGCTCATCACGGCGGTGGACCTGCCGGCACTGCCGATGGCGGCACACTCGGCGTACCGCAAGGTCCGCGACCGCGCGTCCTACGCGTTCGCGCTCGTCTCGGTGGCCGCGTCGGTGGCGGTCGACGACGGGATCATCCGCGATGTCCGGATCGCCCTCGGCGGGCTTGCGCACAAGCCGTGGCGCGCGGGCCGCGCCGAGGACGCCCTCCGCGGCGGGCCGGCCACGGTCAGCGCC